>NZ_JBMDJJ010000010.1:0-148477 GCF_057809135.1 Chryseobacterium sp. FG46
ACTAAATAACAATAAATGTATAAAACTAGAAATAATTGTGTCCACACGATAGTCCGGAGGAGGGGAATTTTACATCTTCAGTGGTGATTGTATTCAGGGTTCAATTTTGTTTATTCATAGAAATAGCCGGAAAGATCCGGCCATTATCAAAAATATATATAAAAGTATAGTGTCGCTTTACTGCATCTTTTTTCCTGCAAACTTATTCAGTTTCATGCTGATGGAGAACATGATGTATCTTTTCAGGATGAGGTCTTCACGGTCTTCAAAATAAGAATCGGTAATGGTTCTTCTCACGCTTTGATTTTGATTCAAGACATCGTAGATTTTTACCTTTGCCGTAAACTGTTTTTTATAGAATGAATATCCAAGGCTGGTATTCCAGAAGTAGAAATCCCTTTTGAAGCCCGGAGCAATATTGGAGTTGGTATTGTATTCAAAATCATTTCCAAATACAAATCTGCCCTGCAGCATATAATTCGTCAGTTCCAGTTTTAAGGATTGATTGGCTGTATTTACATTCGTTATATTGTAATTGGTATAATTTGAAAAATTGTATCCAAGTCTGTAAGAGGGCTTAATCGTCATTTTATCTTTAATTTCATAGGTAAGATTAAGACCTGGGTTTAGATTATAAGAATTGCTGGTGAAAGATTGTCCATCAATAAAACCGTTATTATAAGTATAGTTCATATTGAATCTTGGATTGATAATAAGTTTATTATTCTTCCATTTCAATACTTTACTGAAACCTCCGCCGGCATTGATGCTTTTATTTCCGCTTACGTTGTCGTAAGTGATCACCTGTTTTCCTGCATTATCATAGGTAGAAAAATTGATGATGTCATTATTTCTGTATGTAAAACCAACGTTGAAATAGTAGCTGAGATCTTTTACTTTATTATAATTATTGAAATACAGATAAAGATTGTTGGTCCAGGTATTTTTCAAATTCGGATTTCCCTGATAGGTAATTAAAGGATTGGATTCATCTTTATAAGGAGTCAGTTGTTCTGCTGTCGGAATGGTGAAGTTGGAATAGTTGTAAAAGCTTAGGGTTTTTCCTTCAGTCAGCTGGTAGTAAAGATTGATATTATATTGGGGCAGTACAAAATTTTTCTGCAGATCATATTGCTGTCCGTTATAGATAGAATTTACTTTCATATCTGAAATATCAAGGTTCATGGAAGCCCAGAAATTCAGTTTCTTTTTGCTGAGTTGATAAGTGAACTCAGGAGAGATCTGATTAATTTTTTGCTTCATATTGTTGGATAAAAGCTGATTAAATTTGGTGTAATCTCCGGTTGTAGTATCAAAATCATTTACATTTCTCAAATCTCTGGAAGATCTTGTTTCGTATTTTACTTCAAAACTTACACTGGAAGAATCGGAAACAGGTTCCGTATATCCTGCACTGAAATTGAAACTGCTGTTCTGATTTTTATTTTTGGCTAATTGATCCCTGTTGTCTGTTGTTGTTCCACTAGGTTGGTAGAAAGTGTTTTGGGACTGGTTCAGGTTATCCCTTCTGGATTCTGATATGGAGCTGTTCATATTGGCTGAAACCGAACGGCCTTTTTTCTTAAATTTTTTAGAAAAATAGATGTATGGATTGAATGAATTGCTTTCCGAATCATTAGTTGAATAAGCATTACTTTCATTCACAAGTTTGCCATTATTTAAAGTAGATGAACGTGAATTATTAAAATTAAAACTGCTGTTTTTCGTAAATCTTGGAGAAAGATAGATACTTGTCATGGAATCCAGCTTGATTTTAGCCGAAGTATCAAAGCTGTATTGTTTGGATTCATTTTCTCCATTACTTTCAGAATTGGTCTGAAGCGTATAAGTAGGGAGAAGGGTAGATCTTGAAACTTTAGATCTTGTTTCTGTATTGGAATCGGAATGCATCAGGCTGAAGGAATCCAGATCGGCATCTTTTCCCAGCTTGTCACTGTAATTTAACCCAATTGTTGTAGACCTTTGAATTCCTTTCGTACCACCTCCCTGGTTATAGTAAGTCACATTTCCTACCGTTGAGACAGATCCTCCCTGCATCATCCAGGCATTCCGGCCATTTCCCATGCTGTCAAAAACCTCATCTCTGGAAAATCCCTGAGAATTGATGTTATTGGAAGAAGCCAATAGACTTATTTTCGTATCCCCTTTAAAATAACTCGCAAGTCCGCTTGCTTCATACCGCTTATCTGATCCATAACCGACCGTAAGTCTTGTCAGTAAACCTTTATTTTTCTTCTCATCAATATTAAAGTTGATGGTGGTATTCTGAGATTTGGCTGCTTTTCCGCTGAGTTCTTCCTCCTTTGTTTTGGTTGTGGTAAACTGAATATTCTTGATGATATCTGCGGGTAAATTCTGAAGGGCAATTTTACCGTCTTTATCAAAGAAAGGCTTTCCATTGATCATGATCTGGTCTACTTCTTTGCCATTCACGGTAATCTTTCCCTCATTGCTGATTTCCACACCGGGGATCTGCTTCAGAAGTTCCTCAATTTTACTGTCAGGGCGTACTTTGATCGCTGAAGCATTGAATTCAATAGTATCTTTTTTGATTTTTACCGGAGAAACGGTGATTTTTACTTCATCAATTGTATTCACAATACCTTGTTTCTCAAGCTGAATATCTCCAAGAGATAATGACTGATCTATTTTCTCAAATTTTTTTGAATAGGAAGTTAATTTATCAGCATCAATTTTAAGAATGGAAGGTTCTTTCATATCATCAATCTTCAGCGAGAATTTCCCTTCCCTATTGGTTGCCGTATAATTGATAATGGATGAATCTTTTTCTTTCAAAAGATAGACGGTGGCATTTTCTATCACTTTCTTTTCAGAATCTGATATTTTTCCGTCAATGTGTAGTTTTTGGGCGTGCAGAATAATGACTGTGAACATCAAAGTCAATAGCAACAGAGTTTTCTTCATTAGTTTTTTTTTCAGAGCCGTAAAAATATAAAAACATCCCAAAGTTGGGATGTTTCTATGCTTTTTTTGTGAAAATTTATTATTTTTTAATAAAAATTATGCTCTTAAATATCTTGAGTAAGCATATCCTTCCTGGCCGTCAGCATTTTTCACTTTCCACCAGTCATCAGAAGTTTGCTCAATAAGAGTCACAGAAGAACCTTTGGCAGCTTTACCTACAACGGCAGCTTCAGTAGAAGGTTCCTGTCTGATGTTAAGATTAGACTCTTCAGTAGCCACTGTTAAAGAAGCACCTGAAGCAAGACCTGCAACCTGTACGTCAATATTGATATCTGATGCAGAATAAGTAGAATCAATAGCTCCTAAAGCATTCCATACTGCATCTTTAGCCGCAGTGTTGGAAGCATTTCCGGAAACGTAAAGAATTCCGTCCTGCTCCTGAACCTGAAGATTGGAAATCCCTGCAGACTGTGCCGCTGAAACTACGCTTGAATATTTATCTTGTAATTCGCTCATCTTAAATTATTTTACGATTAGGTTGTTGTTATACTTTCCGATTTTCAAAGCATCTACGGATTCTTTGATTTTTCTAGCCTGTAAGCCGGAAACATTTCCTGTAAGAGTAAGCTGTCCGTTTACAACTTCTACTTTTACAGAAGGGAAATCTTTCACTGCATCCTGAACTTTTTTCTGAACAGCAGGATCTACAGCAGACGTAGTTTCCACTGGGGCAGGAGCAGGGGCAGCTGCTATAGTAGACATATCCATTACGTCTTTTACTCCGCTAATTGCTTTTAGTTTTGCAATCATCGCATCTTTCGACTGTTGATCTGCAAAAGTACCGCTTAAGTGAGCTACACCTTCTTTTACTTCCACAGAAGCATTGGGATTAGAAGTTACTATAGTTGTAGCCTGAGTCTGAAGGTCGGCATCAGAAACTTTCTTTTTACAAGAAATAGCACCGAAAGATACAGCTACAGCTAATGCAGCCATTGCAATAGTTTTTTTCATATTGTATATTTATTAATGTTGTTATACACTCAAATGTAATAATAAAATTTGTACCAAAAGAATAAAAATTCAATAAATGTTTCTTAATTTTTTTACAATATTTTCTAAACCAGGGAATTAATTTTTTGAGATTAAAAACTTAATGGAAAAATCATCTCTGTAGAAGAAAATCTTCTGCCAATTGAAAAACCATTATATTTGCGCAAATTGAACTATATATATGAAAGGACAGAATAAACTTTTTATAGCAATTATCATAGCACTTCTTCTGGGTGTAGGAATTGGAGGTATTGTACATGTAAGCTATCCGGATAGTGCAGAACCATTTTCTAAAAATATAAAACTGTTGGGAACAGTTTTTATCAGATTGGTACAGATGATTATTGCTCCATTGGTTTTTACAACATTAGTAGTGGGGATTGCCAAAATGAGTGATATCAAAATGATCGGAAGAGTAGGTACAAAAGCCATGCTTTGGTTTATTTCAGCTTCTCTGATTTCCCTTTTCATTGGGTTGATCCTTGTTAATTGGCTTGAACCTGGGCATGTTACAAAATTGCCAATTCAGGATGTTGCTTCTGCTGATGAGCTTCTTAAAAGCAGCAAAAGTTTTTCCATGGAAGACTTCGTAAAGCACATGATTCCTAAAAGTTTATTTGAAGCTTTTGCTACCAATGAAGTATTGCAGATTGTTGTATTTGCGGTAATGTTCGGTGTTGCACTGGCTAATTTAGGAGAAGAATATGCTAAACCTGTTGTAAAACTTTTTGATATTATTGCTCATGCTATTCTTAAAATGGTAGGATACATCATGTGGTTTGCGCCGCTTGGAGTATTGGGAGCTATTGCAGCCGTAGTGGCCACCAATGGTTTTGAAATCTTTAAAGTATATGCTATTTATTTAAGAGACTTCTTCTTTGCTATAGCTGTTCTTTGGCTGGTGCTTTTATTGGTAGGATATTTTATCTTAGGAAACCGTCTTTTTGACCTTTTAAAAAGAATTAAAGAGCCATTATTGATTGCTTTCTCTACCACGAGCTCGGAAGCAGTATTTCCGAAATTAGTTGAAGAACTTGAAAAATTTGGATGTAACAGCAGAGTGGTATCTTTTATATTACCTTTAGGATATTCGTTCAATCTGGATGGAAGTATGATGTATATGACATTTGCTTCAATCTTTATTGCCCAGATTTATGGAATTGAAATGACTCTTGGACAGCAGATCACCATGCTTTTGGTATTGATGCTCACTTCAAAAGGAATTGCAGGAGTTCCGAGAGCTTCTCTGGTGATTATCGTGGCAACCTGTTCAATGTTCGGGATTCCGCCGGAAGGTATTGCTTTAATTTTGCCAATTGACCATTTCTGTGATATGGGTAGAAGTATGACCAACGTATTAGGAAATACACTGGCAACTACAGCCGTTTCAAAATGGGAAGGACAATTAACAGAACCATTAGACAAAATTTAAATATCAATGAGTTTAAAAAACTTAGAAAATCATAAAAGCCATATTGAAGAATATGGCTTTGCTGTTATCAATAATGTGTTTTCGCAGAAAGAGTTAGGAGACATCAACCATGTTCTGCACAATATAGACACTTCCAAAGAAAACTTTAGAAAGTCTGAAGATCTTTTCGCCATAAGACAGTTTTTAAAAGAAGTTCCGGAAATCAAAGACCTCATTTTTAATGGAAATATTCAGAAAATAATCAAGGAAATTTTCGGAGAGAAATATTTTGTGGTCAAAAGTATTTATTTTGATAAGCCCGAAACTTCCAACTGGTATGTGGCCTATCATCAGGATCTGACAATTTCTGTAGATAAAAAGCTGGAATTGGAAAATTTCGGACCGTGGACTACCAAACAAAATCAGTTCGCGGTACAGCCTCCACTGAATATTCTGGAAAATATCTACACCATCAGAATTCATCTGGATGATACCGATGAAAATAACGGAGCGCTGAAAGTAGTTCCAAAATCTCATGCAAAAGGTATTTACAGACCTGAAACCATTGACTGGTCCGTAGAAACGGAAGAAATCTGCAACGTAGAAAAAGGTGGAATTATGCTGATGAAACCTTTAACGCTTCACGGTTCCAACCGAACCACCAACGGAAAGAAAAGAAGAGTCATCCACATCGAATTTTCTGATATCGAACTTCCGGAAGTCCTGCAATGGTCTGAAAGAATGAATGGATAAAAAATCGCCCTTCGAGTTTTCGAAGGGCGATTTTTATTGCCGGAAGATGGATGCTGGAAGAAGGAGGTTTCTGAAAGACTAAGTACTAATATTAATCTATTTATTAAATTTTTGAAAATCAAATTCTCTTACAAATGGACTTTAGGAAGTAATTTGTCAAATAGAAACTTCCATCTTCACTCTTCCATCTTCCTTACTTTATACCAATCTCATCAATAAAAATATAAGCATCACCACCTGCTCCCTGGTGCCATTCCGGAAGTTTTCCGAAATAGTACGCTTTTACTTTAACGTATCGGGCTTCGGTAGGAAGAATTTCTGTAGAAAAGTTTTTGACCTGTACTTTTTCGTCCTTAGGATCAACATCGTTGTCGACGGTTTTCAGAAGGACAAAATCTTTTCCGTTCATGGAGGCATAATATTCTACTTTTTTAGGAATCAGAATCCAGGCTCTGCTGTCCTGAAGGTAAGTGGAAGATAATGATTTTATGTTCTGAGGGGATTTAAGATCAATAATAGCTTCAAAATTTTGGCCCTGATAACCATGCCATTCACCCTTTCTCCAGTTAATATCTCCTCTGATTCCGTCGATAAGAGCAAGGTTTCCGGTAGCGCTGTACTGTGGAGTTACTTTTGACAGGATATTAATATCCCAATAATTAGGTCTTCTGTTGAAATGAGCTGTGGTTACAGAACTTTTTTCGCCGTTTCTTTCAGCGTAAGCCATTACCTGAGTGGTTTTAGTGATGGAGAATGGTCCTTTATAAGTAGAGAACGTCTTTCTTTTATTGCTGTCACTGTCATCCATTGTCATATAATATATCTTGTCATTTGGGTTCAATGGAGTAATTTCAACTTTGGTAGAAAAATCAAAAATTCTGTCTGCAGCAATTACTGGTGAAGCGGTTTGTTCAGCATATTTAAAATCTTTAGCAGGTTTTATATTTTCGAATCCTAATTTTTTGAGTTCAGCTCTGCCTGTAGTTTTTGTAACCGTTCTTGTAGTGCCGTCTTCAAGATGAATTTTAATTTCGTCAAAATAGGGCGTTGTGGTTTCCCATTCCGGTAATCCCGGGGTTACAGAATAAATTCCCATGGAGCTTAAAACATACCAGGCGCTCATCTGGCCGCAGTCTTCATTTCCGATGAGGCCGTCAGGTGTATTTTTATAAAAATGATCAAGAATGTATTTAATTTTGGCATCTGTTTTTTCAGGCTTATCTACAAAATTGTACAGATAGGCAATATGATGGCTTGGTTCATTTCCCTGGGCATACTGTCCCATTAATCCTGTAATGTCTACCTGTTCTCTACCTGTTGTTTTATCAGGAGCAGTAAATATGGCATCAATGAACTGTTCGAACTTTTCTTTCCCTCCATGAGCTGCAATAAGCCCGGGAATATCCTGCTGTACAGAATAAGAATAATGCCACGAATTCCCTTCCGTATAATTGTTGTTGACTTCTCTCGGATCAAAAGGTTCATACCAGTTTCCGTTTTTTCTTGGCTGCATAAAACCTGTTTTTGGATTGTACAGGTTTTTCCAGTTCTGAGAACGTTGCATGAAATACTGATACTCTTCTTTCTTGGCTAAAATTTTTGCCATCTGAGCAATACACCAGTCATCATAAGCATATTCTACGGTTTTGGAAACACTTTCATGCTCATCATCTATGCTGATGTAATTATTCTGTTTATAAGCATTCAATCCAAAAATATCCTGCATTGCCGACCCTTTGGCAGCCTGAAACGCTTTTTCATAATCAAACCCCTGAATTCCTTTCGCCATAGCATCTGCAATCACAGAAACAGAGTGATAGCCAATCATACATTCCGTTTCATTGGAAGCCAGCTCCCATACCGGAAGTTTTCCTCCCTGTTCGTATTGTTTGATGAAGGTATTGATAAAATCAGCAGTTCTTTTTCTCTCGATTAAAGTCATCAGCGGATGAGCACCTCTGAAGGTATCCCAAAGCGAAAATACGGTGTAATAATCAAAACCATTGGCGGTATAAAGCTTGTTATCCCTGCCTCGGTATTTTCCATCAACATCCATATTGATGTTGGGTTGTGTGAAAACGTGATAAAGAGCAGTGTAAAAAACAGCTAATTTGTTTTTATCATCAGATTTTACCTCAATTTTTGAAAGTTCTTTGTCCCAGTCAGATTGTGCCTGTTTTTTTACAGCATCGAAATCTTTCGATTGTCCTTCTGCCAGCATATTCTTTTCTGCACCTTCATAGCCTGTAGGAGAAACAGAGACTTTGACATTGATTTTTTCTCCTTTTTTAACGGTGGCTGAAAATGCCAGAGCAAGCTTTGTGCCAGTAAAAAGATTGTCTTCCTGTTTTCCGTTAGCCTCTTTTTTTGAAATTTTCATAGGTTTTGAAAACTCAATTCTGGCATAAATATACTGGTTGGTGGCCCATGCTTCGCTTCTTCTGAAAATCTCAATCGTTTTATCATCAATAATCTTTACTTCACCCTCCAGAAGCTTATCTCTATGGTTGAGGTCTAAAATGATATTGGCATTTCCTGCATTGTTAAAGGTATATTCATGATAACCGACTCTTTTTGTTGTTGTAAGACGAACATCAATATTGTTCTTATCTAACTTGACAGCATAAAATCCCGCTGTCGCTTTTTCGTTTTTATGCGAAAATTTTGACGAATAATCTTTGCTGCTGAGGCTTGGATTTCCCATGGTGGGCATTAGCATAATATCACCGTAATCTGAAACTCCTGTCCCGTTCAGATGGGTATGAGAAAAACCATAGATCACAGAATCCGAATAATGATATCCGCTGCATCCGTCCCAGCTGCCGTCTATTCTTGTATCTGGAGAAAGCTGCACCATTCCGAAAGGAACAATCGCACCCGGAAAAGTATGGCCATGGCCTCCGGTTCCGATAAACGGATTAGCATATTGGGAGTAATTCTGTGCAGAAATAATTTGGGTAATAAATAGAGAAAATGCAATAAGGCCTTTTTTCATGTTCTGATTTTATCAGACGAAGATATTGAAAAACAGCAAAAGTGATGCAATAAAAGATAATTACAGCTTGTCCTGTTAAAAACGATCTAATTCATAAGAAGACAGAGCCAATTAAAATTACACTTCTCCTTCAAAAAAATGATTGAGATACGTCTCTTTATCTTTGTCTTCTCTTTCGGAGCCCAGATATTTTTTCCAGGACTGAGATTCATGATATACAATGCCCATTTCCCAGACACAGTAAGTCGGAAGATGGGTTTTGTTTCGTTCCCATACTTCAAATTTTCCGGAACCATCATAATACACACTTTCCCACAATTCATTTTCACTTCGCCATGTGCAGACTAACAGGAGATAATTTTCTCCACAGCGATGCATGATGACGAATCCCAGATCATCGATGTTTTTAAAATTTTCTTCAGCATTTTCAATACACAATTGTGCATTATCAATGTCCTGCTGGGAAACTTCTGAAGGATCACTGGCAAGGTCATACCATTTGAATTTTGTCTTTCCAACGGTAAAGATTCCTTTTGGTTGTGCGTATTTGGAAGGATAGGAAGTCGTTTTCATATCAATTGCTTTCTGGGATTGGTTGTGATATCAGAATAAAAAAACAGAATAAGAAATTTTTAACGATCTGATTTATCACCTGATATTATAGATTTTATTGATTCTAAATTACCGAAAAAATCCGTAAATTTGTAAACAATTTATATTTATATGTTGACGAAAGAAAAGGTTCAGGAATTCCTTAAAGAAATAGAAGTAGACGATTTGGTGAATAATCTTCAGATTATGGGTAACGATGTTTATATCGACATGACTGCCCATTCGCCTGCCATGCACGAAAAGAAAAAACTGGAGGCTGCCATGAAACAGGCTTTTGCCAGTGAGTTTGGAGAAGACATTCATTTAAAACTTAAAATCGTTTCTCCGGAGCCTAGTGAAATTCAGCAAAGTCAGATCAAAGGAAAACAAATTCCGGGAATTCAAAATATTATCGCTATTGCTTCCGGTAAAGGAGGAGTAGGGAAATCTACCGTTTCTGCAAATATGGCAGTAACGCTTGCTAAAATGGGCTTTAAAGTAGGATTATTGGATGCCGATATCTATGGTCCTTCAGTGCCTACCATGTTTGATACAGAAGGGCAAAAACCAATTTCTGTAGAAGTGAATGGTAAGAATCTGATGAAGCCTATCGAGAATTATGGGGTTAAAATGCTTTCAATAGGATACTTCTCAGGAGCCAATCAGGCTGTAGTATGGAGAGGGCCAATGGCATCAAAAGCTTTAAACCAGATGATCAGAGATGCTGCCTGGGGAGAACTGGATTTCTTATTAATTGACCTTCCTCCGGGAACAGGGGATATTCACTTGTCAATTATCCAGGAAGTGCCGGTAACAGGAGCAGTTATTGTAAGTACACCTCAGCATGTTGCATTGGCAGACGTAAGAAAAGGAATTGCCATGTTCCAGATGGAAAGTATTAACATTCCGGTTCTTGGTTTGATCGAAAACATGGCGTATTTTACACCGGAAGAACTTCCTGACAATAAATATTATATCTTTGGAAATCAGGGAGCACAATATTTAGCGGAAGATCTTGGAATTCCGGTATTGGGAGAGATTCCATTGATCCAGAGCATCAGAGAAGCAGGAGACGTCGGAAGACCGGCAGCGCTTCAGGAAGGATCTAAAATTGCAGATATCTACACAGAAACTGCCAGAAAAATGGTAGAAAGTTTAGTGGAAAGAAATAAAAATCTTCCTCCTACTGAAGCCGTGAAGATTTCCACAATGGCAGGATGCTCACCAAAAGCAAAATAATAATAATTTCAATAAAATTTGAAAAAACCGAATTGAACTGAAAAAATATGGAAACAAACATAACACACGAAGATACCGTAACAAGAGTAATGGAAGCTCTGGAAAGCATCAGACCGTTTTTGAATAAAGACGGAGGTGATATTGAGCTTATTGATGTGAAAGATAATCAGGTGTTTGTGAAACTTTTAGGTAACTGTTCCGGGTGTTCATTGAATTTTTCAACCTTAAAACTGGGTGTTGAAAATACAATCAAGCAACATGCTCCGGAAATCGAAAAGGTAATCAACGTAGAGTAAAATATATCTGAGATATTTTTATGAGACAGGCTTTTTTAAAGCCTGTCTTTTTATTTGCATATTGAGTCCATTAAGCTTACCAAACCTGACGGGTTTTAAAAACCCGTCAGGTTTATGATGAAATTTTTCAGACTCCAAAAAAAAATGTTTTTATTGTTTTATAACTTTGTTTCCTACCCCTTCTATAGAAACATCAGGCTTTCCTGATTTTGTTCCGGAAGTTCGGTAGTAGACCATATTGCCGCCGCCTTCCATGGAAACTTTATCCACTTTATCGATGTATACTTTATTACCTGTGCCTGAAACCGTAATTTTTTTAGCACTTCCTTTCACTGTTAATGTGTTGTCGCCACCTTCTACCTCAACAACGCCTCCATTGAGAGTGTAATTGAGCTTGTGGCCCACACCTTCTACATGTACAACCTTATCGCTTTCTGTTTTTTCTACCCCTTTTGTAGATTCTACTTTTCTGGACTGTGAAAAAGCAGTAGCTGTTCCCAGCAGCAGGAAACAAAGAATTCCTGCGGTTTTAATATTTTTCATTGTGAATTGGTTTTTTGTTCAGGATAAATATAGATATAAAATGCTTTGTGAAGGCATTTCAAAAGTTAAATCATTGTAAATAAGATTTACGATTTTGTTTTTTTATAATTTCTTTAATAGTCTTTAAGACTTCGGTTGATTTTTCCCGGATGATTAATGTATTTTTTTTATTTTTGATCAGTTCTGTGAAGTTATTGTCTTCCGTATTAATGTCTACGATAAAAGCTCCATATTTAAGAGCGGTTTCGGCAAGGGCAATAGGAAGGCTCGTTGCTCCGGAAGTACCAACAATAAAAAGAACGCCACTGTTTTTGGCAATTTTAAGTGCACTGAATTTTTTATTCGTTTTTTCGTCATAATACTCATCAAACCATAAAATATTCGGACGCATCCAATGTCCACAATGAGGACAGGTTAAAAGTTCCTTATCTTTCGCGGTAAGATCTTCATCCAGGTCTTTTCCATTTATTTCTACAGGTAAATTAAGGATCTCTTTACATCCGTTTGAACATTTGATCTCCCGGTTATTTCCATGAATTTCATAGATTCTTTGGCTTCCTGAACGACGATGAAGATTGTCAATATTCTGGGTAATCAAATGAAATCTGTCCTGAAGTTGAGCCTCAATATCTACCAGTTCAAAATGACTTTCGTTGGGAAAAGCATTTTCAAACATTTTCTTTCTGAAAAGAGAATATTGCAAAACTTCTTCCGGATGTTGTTTGAAATAATGTAAAGTCCCGAATTCTTCAGGTTTGTGAAATTGGGTTCCTTTTACCCAGATTCCATCTATTCCTCGATAGGTAGGAATTCCGCTGTCAGATGAGATTCCTGCACCGGTAAGAAAAGTAAAAAGATTTCGTTTTTCTTTTTGCCAGACTTGTTGTATAATATTTTCTAATTGTGTTTTCATTGAGGTTATAAAAGTTTAAAATTAATCATTTTTATTCGTAAATTAAAAAGCTCCGGAAAATCCGAAGCTTTACAATAGAATGGCATGTTATAATATATATTTACTTTACGATGACTCTCTTGATCTGTCCTTCCGAAGTTTTTACAAGATAAACTCCGGTAGAAAGATTGGAAGTGCTTATGGTTAGAGCATTCTTTTCCTTTCCGATTAATTTTCCTGACATATCGTACAATTCATAATCCTGTTTTCTGTTGAAATAAAGTGTATTTCCTTTGTTGACAGGGTTTGGAAATACATTGAAGGTCGCCTGTTCAGCTTTTATTTCACCAGTTCCAAGTGTTGCAGGCGTGGCCACTTCATACATGGATAAAGTTCCGCTGATTTCATTGGCGATAATCACACAGCCTTTATGAGTAGTCGTATTTTCAGGAGCGATGTAAATGATTCCTTCTGGACCATTATCTCCTCCGTATGCTGAGGTAGAACGCGAATGCTTATAATCTGTAAAAATAGGATTATTAGGATCTGTAATATTATAGACCATAACACCTCCTGTTCTTTCTAATGTAATAAAAGCATAAGTATGACCGTTGATATTTCCTAATGCCACTCCTTCCGGTTCAGGACCTTTAGCACGGCTTCGGTTTTTGACAGCATTGGATTCATTATCCGCATTGAAAATTAATGGATGCTTCATGGCAATATATCTTTCAAACTGATCACCACTATCATAAACAATCTGCCTGGTATCTGCATTGAAAATGGAGAATGAACGAGCTCCTAAAGCTGCGATTTCTTCAAATTCTGTATCTCCGTCTGTATTTCCTGTTGCAGAGGAAACCCTGAATCTTCCAAGATTATAAGATGCTTTTAAGATGCTTGAATTAGGGAAAAGTACAGGGTCTAAAGTATAATTATTAGCTCCCACAGTCGTTCTCTCGCTGAATCCTGAAAGATCTTTTTCATCACCTTCATTAGCGGTTACAATATAGTTGGTGTTTCCTACCTTATAATTTTGTACTGCATCCGGGACATAATATGCTTTTACCGGCCAGTTGGCAATTAACACCTCACCATTATTGTCTGAAGCATCCAATCCGTTTCCAGGAATGCTCATGTCTTTTTTACCCAATCCCCAGATTCCTGTGATCGTTTTGGTTGCCAGATTAATCTCAGCAATCGCATTGTTTTCCTGAAGGGTAACCCATGCTTTCTGACTGTCGGCACTAATGGTTACATATTCCGGTTCCAGATCCTGAGAAAGTGTATTATTCGTTCTTACTTTTCTTAATCCGCCAGCCATTAAAGATGTAAGCTGAGAATCAAAACTATTGAAATTAAGAGTCGTTACATTGCTTTGGGTAAGATTTCCAATACCTCCGGAAATGTCAATGATACTAATGGTGCCTTCAGGATCTATCGTATAGGCATCATTAGGTTCTCCTTCATTGGCGGTAACCACTTTTGTTCCGTCAGGGGAGAATGTCACCATATCCGGTAAAGTTCCTACAGTTACCTGTTTAATAAAGTTTCCATTGATGTCAAAAAAGACCACAGACCCATTTTGCTGAGGATCCGCATTAGGAGATGCAGCTGCAATGATTCCGTTTTTCACGGCGATACTTGTAATACCTCCATAAGGAGCCATATTCACTGTTTTTATCACTGAAGGTATTTCCGGATTACTGAAATCGATAATATCAAAAACATCCGTAATGGAGCTGATTGTGAATAAGCGCTGTGTTGCCGGATCATGAACTACAATTTCCGTAGAACTGTTATTATTCCCTGAAGGATCAAAACTTAGGAGATAATTCAGCTGAATCTGATGGGAAGGAACCGGAGCAGGTTTATCATTGTCTACAATATAAACGGTTGCAGAATTGTCTCCTGAAATAGTTGCTCCAACAGGATTTTCAAGACTCACAACAAAATATTCGGCCTGCTGTTCTGACACTGTGTCATCAATAATCGGGATATTAACGGTATAACTCGTTGTAGACGGAGTGATGTTAATTGTCTGATTGGCTAGTGTAAAATCATTGCTGTCAGCGGTACTGAAAGGTGTTGGTTTTACAACAAGGTTTACCGAAGAGGTCGAAGGATTGTTGATATTAATTTTTAATGCAAGATTTCCGGTATTTTCATTGACTTTGACGAAATTCTTTTCCAAAGAAATTGTTGTTCCGGCAGTGGTAAAAGTACTTGAAGTAACAGCCGTAATTCCATTATCACTAAAATCTTCTACCATATTAGGTGTAAGAGCTAAATAGTAAGTTTGCCCTGGCACAAGTCCGGAAGTTGGGATTACAGTGATGGTATTGTTACTGAAAGTTGTAGTGAACGGAACTTGTGTACCTGTAGCATTTCCAAGACGGAATTCAATAAGGTTTTGTGCATTGGAATTGTTGAGTGCAGAATTATCAGTTAATCTTACATTTTCATTGAAAGATAGTGTTGGATTTACAGTCGTTGAAGCATTATTGGTATTATGGGCAGGCAGGTAAGAGACTGCTGGTGGAGTAGTATCAACATTTCCTGCAGGAGTGGCGTCCACCGTAAAGTTGTCAAAACGATTGTTTCCTCCTGTTCCGCCTCCCGTTGCGGAAAATTCTACCTTTAATTTAAAGTTAGGGTTGTTGTTGGCTTCCTGTATAGTGGAAAAATCCAATGTAACCAATTGTGGATCGGCATCCTGAGGATTCACCGTCTGAAACTGCATAAAAGTAGTTCCGTCTGTGGAATAAGACCATGTCTGTGTTCCTGCTCCCTGACCGGATCTTCTGGTCGTGAACTTAATAATGACATTATTGTAACCTGTTGTAGGAAGATTAAATTGTAAAGCTCCTCCAATCGGATTATTGAATCTTAAGTGGGTACCTGAACCATCACCATTTCTGGCATTTAAATTTTGCAGGCTGAAATTCTGTCCGGTACCGCCGGTAAAATCGATTATACTTGTACCTCCTGCTAAAGCTGCAAGAGAACCATTCATCATAGTAGAAGTGGGTGTGGTAACAGTAGCCGCAGAAGTATTATTGTTAAAATTCCAGTAATGAATCAGTGTCTGCCCGAAAAGACTGCTCTGAAAGAAGAATGTGGCAATTACAGACCCTTTTAATAGGTAGTTGTTGATCATTTTTTGTTTCAATTAGATGAATACAAAAATGAACTTTATGTTTCGCAATTATTTTAATGGAATTTTAAGAAATGTTTAAAAAATAGGTTTATTTCCGATAAAGATAAAATGATATTCGAATGAGACATTTTAGAATGAAATTATTTTCCTGATTTTCCGGAAAAGTTTAAAATCCTTCCTGATTTATTTCCTTCCAAAGGATGTTTCTGCATATAAAAATATCCTGAAACAGCAGTCACAAGCAACAGTACAAAAATAACCAGAACAATTCTTTTTAACATGCCTCTCATAGCGCTAAATTTTTATATCTCTAATTTCTAAAGTAGATGTAGGGTATCCTTTTTGTGTCACATTGATCATTGCTCTACCCACCTCCTGTAAAGTTAATGATTTTGACTGAAAAAATACAGGGAAAATCCAAATAAAAGGTTTAAAAAACCATTTTACATTGGTTTGACCCTCAACAGGTTTCATAAATCCGGGACGGAAATTATACGCGCCTCTGAAATTCATTCTTTTCAAATCATTCTCCGTTTTGCCTTTTACGCGTGCCCACATCAGTTTTCCACTCTCTGTACTGTCTGTGCTTGCCCCGGAAACATAGTTGAACACCATTTCAGGATTTTGGTTCAAAACAGCTTTTGCAAAATGAAGGGTTGTATCGTAAGTAATTTTGGTGTAGTCTTCTTCATTCATACCTATACTGCTGATTCCTGCACAGAAAAAACAGGCATCATACCCTTTCAGTTTTTCATCATGAAGATCTATTGACAAGAAGTCGGAGACAAGGTATTCTTTCAGCTTCGGATGTGTTTTTCCAGAGGGTTTTCTGCTTACACTCAGGATTTCAGAAACATCTGGATTTTCAAGACATTCCATTAAAATACCTTCACCTACCATTCCGGTAGCGCCTGTAAGAATTATTTTGATTGGGTTCATTGCTCTGCTATTGATATAGGAATGACGGATAGGGATGGAGTTTTACTTTAAAAATTCAGAAAAATTTTATTAAGATAAAAGATAAAAGATAAAAGATAAAAGATAAAAGATTTGGTGTTAAAATTCAATAGGGGTGGGCTTTAGCCCATCTTTAAAAATGGCAAATCTTCCCATTTGGCTTTAGCCAAAACTTAATAAAAGAAGAGACTGTATAGATTGCTTCGTCGCTTCGCTCCTCGCAATGACATTGCGGGAAATGAATGCCAAAATAAAAGCCAGCACAAAACGGCTGGCTTTCAATAGTATTGCTTATGATTATTTTTTATGCTGCAGCTGACTGTAAATATTATGGATCAATCCGTCTGCTACAGAGATTTTAGGAACAAAAATTCTGTTAATATCAGACCATGACATCACATTGTTGAAAATTCCCAGTGCGTGTACCAGTACGTCTGCACGGTCTTCTCTAAGATTGTAGTTAGTCATTCTTTCTTCTACGGAAAGTTCATTGAATTCTTTGTAAACCTTTTTCAGGTGAGACAAAGACATAGGTTTTCCGTCTTTGGTTTTACTCATAGAGAATACTTTGTTGATGTTTCCTCCTGACCCGATGGCAACAATTGGTTTTTTACTGACAATATTTTTCTTGATCTCATCCTTCATTTCATTCCAGTTGTCCATTGTAACCAGATTGTTGAGAAGGCGGATCGTTCCGATGTTGAAAGATTTTTCATAAACCATTTTACCATTTTCGTAGAAGGTCAATTCTGTAGAACCTCCGCCCACGTCAATGTATAAATAGGCAAATTCTTTGTCAAGACCTTCTGCAACATGATTTTCGTAGATCAGTGTGGCTTCTTCATCACCAGAAATAATTTCAATATTGATTCCCGAGGTATCTTTCACCAGATTGATAATTTCATTACCGTTGGCAGCATCACGCATAGCGCTGGTAGCACATGCTCTGTAATGGTCTACTTTATATATTTTCATCAGATCACTGAAGATTTTCATGGAATCAATGACCATTTTTTCTCTTTCGGGACCTATCTTTCCTATGGTGAAAACATCCATTCCCAGTCTCAGAGGAATTCTGAGAAGGTTTAGCTTGATGAACTCAGGCTTTCTGTTATTGATCTTTACTTCATTGATGAGAAGGCGGGCTGCATTACTCCCTATGTCTATCGCTGCTATCTTCATTTCTTGCTTGTTTTAGCTTTTAAATATTTATAGGTTTCTATTTGTGATCGGCATTCGTGTTTATCATTTCTTACGTATTCATTGCTCAGTTTTTTGTCTAAAATCCTTGCTTTTACGTTATCTTTAAGCTGGATGTCAAGAATCTCTTTTAACTCCTTCTTAAGGTTCTTGTCAGTAATTTTAGCCGCTGCTTCAATTCTGTAATCAAGGTTTCTTGTCATCCAGTCTGCTGAAGAAATGTACATATCTTCGGACCCTTTATTGTAAAAATACATTACTCTGGCATGTTCCAGATATTCGTCTACAATACTGATGGCTTTTATTTTTTCTTTGAATTCCTTTTGGTTTACGGCACAATAGATACCTCTTACAATCATTCTGGTCACCACTCCGGCCTTAGCAGCTTCATATATTTTTTCAATCAGAGCACGGTCACTCATTGAATTTACTTTAACGATGATTTCTGCTCTTCGGCCTGCTTTGGCTTCTTCAATTTCCTTATCGATATGGTGAACAATCTTTTCACGCATAAACTGAGGGCAAACTAATAAATTTTTACAAGTTTTCAAAATAGGAATAAAGTCATCTTTCGGTTTTTTCAATACATTGAAGACTTTATTGATATCCGCCATGATGCCGCGGTCAGCTGTTAACAACAAATGATCACCATATATTCTGGCTGTTTTTTCGTTGAAGTTCCCGGTACTTACAAAGCCGTACTGTATGGTTTTATTGTGTGCTCTCTTTTTGATGACACAAAGTTTGGCATGTACTTTTTTATTAGGAATGCCAACAAGAACGGTAATCCCTTCAGGTTCCAGCATATCTTTCCATTTCAGATTGGATTCTTCATCAAATCTTGCCTGAAGTTCCAGCATTACCGTTACTTCTTTACCATTTCTGGCTGCGTAGATCAGCGCATTGATGATTTTTGAACTGCTTGCCAGACGGTATGCTGTAATCTGTATTGATTTTACATCCGGATCCATAGCAGCTTCACGAAGAAGATCAATCACCGGATTGTACTTGTGGTAAGGAAAAGTAAGGAGTACATCTTCTTTTAAAATAACATCTGTTACCCTTTCCCCATGTTCAAAAGCCTGATGAGTAAAAGAAGTTCTTTCTACAGGTCTTTCATACTTTTCAAAAACATCAGGAAAATCCATGAAATGTTTGAAATTATGAATTTTTCCTCCGGGAATGATACTGTCTTTCTTAGTCAGGTTCAGTTTTCTGATAAGGAGTTCCAGGAGAGCTTTATCCATATCTTTATCAAAAACAAAACGGGTAGGTTTCCCTTTTCTTCTGTTTTTAAGTCCTTTTTCTATTTTTTCTGCGAAGTTGGTTCTGATATCATTATCCAGATCCAGCTCGGCATCTTTTGTCACTTTAAATGCATTGGCCGCAAATTCATCATACCCGAAATAAGAGAATATATGGGGAAGATTGAAAGTAATCACATCTTCCAACAGCATTACATTTTTTTCTTCAGGATCTTCCGTTGGCAGCAATACGAATCTTCCTACAAAACGGGATGGAATTTCAATAATTGCATAATTACTGGAATACTGCCAGTCTTTTTTTCTCATGGCTACTCCCAGATAAAGACTTTTGTCTCTCAGATAGGGCATAGGGGTATTTTCGTGAAGAAGAATCGGAATCACATTGGCTTCTACTACTTCATCGAAATATTCTCTGACAAATTCTTTTTGTTTGGCAGTCAGATTTTTGGAATTTTTAATGGAAACTTTATGATCAGCCATTTCGGTCTGGATCTTTTTCCAGGTTTTATCGAAATTCAGCTGTTGTCTCATTACGACTTCATTGATTCGCTGAAGGATTTTGCTGGGCGGCTGATAGAACGATTCAGCAATTACTTTTTCCTTGAAATCCATGGCACGCTTTAATCCGGCAACACGTACTCTGAAAAATTCATCTAAATTGTTGGAGAAAATTCCGAGGAAACGTATTCTTAAATGTAAGGGAACTTTTTCATCCATGGCTTCCTGCAAAACTCTTTCATTAAAGGCAAGCCATGTAATATCTCGGGGATTAAAGTGTATTGACATTCTAAATGTGTATGTTTTATCAAAAATAATAATTCGCTAAGATTCTTCCTCTATTTCTTAGGTTAAACTTTGATTAATTTTTGAAGATTGGTGAATTAACCTGTGGGATTGATGGTAATTATATTGATAATCAGTGTGTTTTTGTACGATTGATATTGATGAAGTCTTCTTCTTATGGAGAAAATGATAGAATATATCTGATGAGCCATGACAGTTTATGGTGTCTATATAGAAAACTATAAGAAAAAATCTCAAATAACAATTAAAAGCACTAGAAGTCCTATTGGTGGCATTCTGATAAATTTTTGCAGGAAAAAATTTCCATATTGAATCATACGAAACCCCATTTTATCGGGGTTTTTATTTTTATTGTGTCATTTTGTCATAATTTTTCAAATGGTACAGATATTGAGAAATTGAGAGTGTAAATAAAATTAAAAATAGAAAAAATATAAAATATTATGAGTAAAATAATTGGAATTGACTTAGGAACAACCAACTCTTGTGTTGCTGTAATGGAGGGTAAAGACCCTGTTGTAATTCCTAACGCAGAAGGTAAAAGAACTACTCCTTCTATCGTAGCTTTTACGGAAGACGGAGAAAGAAAAGTAGGTGATCCTGCAAAAAGACAGGCTGTAACGAATCCAACAAAAACTGTTTACTCTATCAAAAGATTTATCGGAACACACTTTAAAGATGATGCTTCTGAAATCACAAGAGTACCTTATAAAGTAGTTGCCGGGCCAAACGATACTGTAAAAGTAAAAATCGACGATAGAGAATATACTCCACAGGAAATTTCCGCAATGACTCTTCAGAAAATGAAGAAAACTGCCGAAGATTATCTTGGACAGGAAGTAACAAGAGCGGTAATTACTGTTCCTGCATACTTCAACGATGCACAGAGACAAGCTACTAAAGAAGCTGGTGAAATTGCAGGTCTTAAAGTGGAAAGAATTATCAACGAGCCTACAGCTGCAGCATTAGCGTACGGTCTTGATAAAAACCATAAAGATCAGAAAATTGCAGTATATGACCTTGGAGGTGGTACTTTCGATATCTCAATCCTTGATTTAGGAGACGGTGTATTCGAAGTATTATCTACAAACGGTGATACCCACTTAGGAGGTGATGACTTTGATGATGTGATCATCAACTGGATGGCTGATGAGTTCAAAGCTGAAGAAGGTGTAGATTTAAAAGCTGATGCCATTGCTCTTCAAAGATTAAAAGAAGCAGCTGAAAAAGCAAAAATTGAGTTATCTTCTTCTCCTCAGACTGAGATTAACCTACCTTATATCACCGCTACTGCTACAGGTCCTAAACACTTGGTGAAGACTTTAACAAAAGCTAAATTCGAGCAATTATCTGCAGATCTTGTAAGAAGATCTATGGAGCCTGTTGCTAAAGCATTAAAAGATGCTGGTTTATCCACTTCTGATATCGACGAAGTGATCCTGGTAGGTGGTTCTACAAGAATCCCGATTATCCAGGAAGAAGTAGAAAAATTCTTCGGTAAAAAACCATCTAAAGGAGTAAACCCGGATGAAGTTGTAGCTATTGGTGCAGCAATCCAGGGAGGTGTATTGACAGGTGATGTAAAAGACGTATTATTACTTGACGTTACTCCACTTTCTTTAGGTATCGAAACAATGGGTTCTGTATTCACAAAATTAATTGAAGCGAATACTACGATCCCAACTAAAAAATCTGAAGTATTCTCTACAGCTTCTGACAACCAGCCGGCTGTAAGCATCAGAGTAGGACAGGGGGAAAGACCAATGTTCAACGATAATAAGGAAATCGGTAGATTCGATCTTCAGGATATTCCACCGGCACCAAGAGGAGTTCCTCAAATTGAAGTAACTTTCGATATTGATGCTAACGGTATCCTAAGCGTATCTGCTAAAGATAAAGGAACTGGTAAAGAGCAGTCTATTAAAATCCAGGCTTCTTCAGGGCTTTCTGACGAAGAAATCGAAAGAATGAAGAAAGAAGCTCAGGAAAACTCTGCTGCAGATGCTAAGAGAAAAGAAGAAGTTGAAATATTCAACAAAGCTGACGGATTGATCTTCCAGACTGAAAAACAATTGAAAGAATTCGGCGAAAAGCTTTCTGCTGACAAAAAAGCAGCTATTGAAGCAGCTCATACAGAATTAAAAACAGCTTTCGAAGCTAAAAATGCTGATGATGTAAAAGCTAAAACTGAAGCATTAGACGCAGCATGGATGGCAGCTTCTGAAGAATTATATGCAGCTGGTCAACAGCCAGGTGCTGATGCAGGTGCAGGCGCTCAGAACCCTGGTGGAAACGCTGGAGCTGAAGATGTACAGGATGCAGACTTCGAAGAAGTAAAATAATTATTGATTACCAATACTAACAAATAATTAAAAACCGCTTTAAACGAAAGTTTAAAGCGGTTTTTTCATGTTTACACTTTTCAGTTCAATTTTTATTACTGTTTTTACCATACATATACTGCTTCTTAATTGGAGATAATGTACATCTTATTATATCTTAATTAGGATTCACTATAAAATAGGAGAATGTTTTAAAACAATCTTGTTGTCTGCTCCCAAGCCGCATGAAAAGAAAAACTGAATTTCAGGATAAACGGCATCTGCTTATTTTTCAGTTTTTAAAGCACTGTTAACGCTGGCTTATGGAAGAAATGAATCCTAATATACTAAAATAATGATAAACAGCTTATTTTATTAGTGTTGTCTCTTTCAAATGGAAATAGATTATTGTAATCATCTTTTAGAAAATACTACAGCTGAATACCATTTTAAAATTGCTGACTTTATCTCTTATGCTGATGCATTGATGCTTCAAGGTTAAGAAATTACTGATCGCACTTCCGGAAATAGAAGTGTAGACTCATAATTGAATATATTGCGTATGATATCTTTATAATCCTCTGTTAATCAATGTCTGTTTTTATTTAGAGGGCTTGTTGAGGGTTTCTTTTTTTTGTGATTTTTAGCTTTTTTATTTTATTTGCTTTCTAAATTTGATTGTAATAAGGTAAACCTTTTCTTCGATTCCATGATCTAATAAAAAACGCATTATTAAAAAAATGATAAAAAATTTCAATAGGATAAATGTACTATGTATTTCCAGCCTTCTATGCAGTCCATGAATAGCTTGTAAAAAAACTAAAATACGATATCTCGTATTGAACAACAAATCTTATTTAACACAGTGTTGTTTAGTTTTATTATAACTTGCTATATATTCTCAATTAAAAATAAATACATAATCTGATAGTTTTTTTAGTCTTTTTATAATATGACTAAATATTTTCATGAATTTTAATAAAATTATAATTAATGAATCCATGATGATGAAAAAAATCGTAAATGATAATAAACGGTTTAAAAATTAAAGAGTATTGCTTACATCTCTTGTTAAAGATTTATCTTAACTATAATTATAAGTTTAAAATACTTATAGCTTAATAAATAAATCTATAAAATGTGAATATATTAATATAACTCACTAAAATATGATTAATTTAAGTTAAAAATAGTTAAAAAATATAATTTTATTTAATAATATTTTAATTATGTTGATTATTTGATATTTTTTATTTGTATATTAGCTAAAGTTAAATTAAATGATTACAATATTCAGATTCTAAAAACACATCTTAAACAATACTGCATGACCCTGCCCCGGAATGTAGTATTGTTTCTAAAAACTACAATTTGTTATATGCTAGATAATATGAACAATTTAAATACTAACAGAAATGAAAAAAATTACTTTATTAATTCCCTTGATTATTTCAGGGTTTTGTCTAGGCCAGGTGGGAATCAACACCAATAGTCCTACTGCGGTGCTGGATGTTAATGGCGATGCCAGAATTCGCACTTTGCCTGCTGCTCCTGATACCTCACAGCTACTCGCTGTAGACAGTAACGGATTTTTGCTAAAAATAAGTTCCGTAAACATAAGAAAAGATATAGTTGGAGATATTAAATACAGCCGAGATACCAGTGATAATGGAGGGTGGTATTTACTTAACGGAAGAAGTATTGCCTCATTACCTGCAGCAGCACAGGCCAGCTCTTCTGCCTTGGGGTTTGTTACCAATATTCCGAATTTTCTCAATAGATTAGAGAGAACTAAAAGCGGTTCAGAACAATTAGGAGCAGTAGGCGGAGCTTCTAGTATTAGCCTCACAAGGAATAATCTGCCCAATTTTGTCATAAACGGAACGACTAGTACTAATGGTGCACATACGCACAGTATAGCACAAATAGAAAATAGCGGATCACCTGGAACTGGTCGGGCATTTCGTGTCGGTAATCCTGGAGCTCCTTATGGAACACAAACAGACGTTCGAACGTTAACAAATAGCGGCAGTCATACCCATACTAATGTCACGTTGAACAGTAACGGCGGAAATCAGGCATTTAATTTAACGCCTGCATATTTGGTGTTAAATGCATTTGTATACTTAGGATCTTAAAAAATAAAACTATGAAAAAAAATATCATTTATATTCTTCTGCATATATTCTCGATTTATTATGTAGGCGCTCAGGTTGGTATTAATACTAATACGCCCACTAAAACTCTTGACATTAACGGAGATTTGAGAATCAGAAATGTTCAGGAAGGAAGTGTTAGTGATCAGATTGTGACTTCTGACAGCCAGGGTAATGTAGGTAAACTAACAGGTACTATGCCAATAGGTTATGTGTTTGGCGACATAAAAACAGGATTTCAGGCAGCTGATCATCAGGGTTGGTACTTGCTCAATGGCAGAGCGGTGACATCTTTACCGGTTAACACACAAAGCCGGGCGATCAGTTTAGGTTTTGCAAGTAATCTACCTGATGCAGCAGGGCGGTTTCTGAAAGCTTCATCAACAGCAAGCCAGATAGCCCAGTTGGGAGGCAATAACAGTATTGCATTAGTTCAGGCGAATCTTCCCAATTATAATTATACCGGAAATACGACTTCTGATAATGCCTCCCATAATCACCAGATGACCCCGGATCTGTATAATTCAACGAGTACATTTTCAGGAACAACGCTCGTAAGCATGGGTAATTTGAATGACCCGAGTGGTGGTAACAACAGGATTGAGCATACGGAAAGTTCAACTACCTCTACATCAGGGGATCATAGCCATACATTTTCTATTGCAAACGCAGGAGGTTCTGCTACTGCGCTGAATATTGTACCTCAATATGTAACGACCAATACTTTTATCTATCTCGGTGAATAATAAATACCCTATGAACATGACAACGACAATAAAATTATATACTTTGGTGTTAGGATCTTTTTTTTCCTATGCCTTTGCGCAAGTTGGAATCAATACAGTATTGCCTACAAAAACATTAGACGTAAATGGTAATATGCGGGTACGGCAGGTGAATACAATGTCCGGATCAAGCGTACTTACCTTGGATAATAACGGCAATATTTACAAAGCTGATGGTGTGAAGCTACTTCCGGCTTTAGGAGAGATAAAATACGGAATGCAAAAAGCAGATCATGCTGGCTGGTATCTATTAGACGGAAGGACTACGGCTTCAATTAGTTCTACAGTGGCCAGAAACAACGCTGTATCACTGGGTTTTGTGTCTGTATTATATGATTCCAGAAACAGATACATTAAAGATACTGCTGAGACGATAGGAACTGTTAATGGGAATAATACGTATACTTTAACACAATCTAATATGCCTGGTTATACTGTTGTAAGTGGTGTCACTGGAAGTTCGGGAGATCATAACCATACCGTCAATGATAACTATCTTGCTTCACCTGGTAATTCGGCAGCCAGAACGGGTACACAAATAGGGTCAACAAATTTCTTTTTTACCCTTGCCTCTACAAGTTCTATTACCTCTACAAATATATGGAATCATAGTCATACAGCAAGTGGCAGCACTGGGGGTTCCGGTCAGGCATTTTCAGTAGAGCCTGCCTATATTACTGCCAATGTTTTTGTATATCTAGGTCAATAGCAATCAGATATTCTGCAACATTCATGTGATTTAAAAAATCAATACTTATCAAAACAATACTATACGGCTGGAAATTGATTGGGTATAGTATTGTTTTAATCCAATTTCTGAATCAAAAAATAAAACATTATAGTAAGAACATAAAAAAATAAGGGAATGAATACTCATTTTAAAGATATTAATATTGGACTATTAATTAAACAAAGAGTCAATGAACTGGAAATGGAGCCGCATCGTATTTGTAATTTTCTTCAGTGTAATGAGTCTGAGATGGAAGCTATGTTTTTGCAAAAAGATTTGCCGATTGATATTGTTTTAAGGTGGAGCAAGTTATTGAAATTTGATTTTTTCAGAATTTATTCACAACATCTTATTCTGTATTCTCCACCTGTTAAAGCTGTGGAAGTTCAGTCATCTAACCAAAATATCAAATCGCCCGGTCTTCCTGAGTTTAGAAAAAATATATACACCGTTGAACTGATAGAATTTATTCTGGAACTAATAAGAACGGGTGAAAAGACAAAGCGTGACATTATCAATGACTATAATATCCCTAAGACGACTTTATACAAGTGGCTAAAGAAATATGCAAATACATAGATGTGTAGTTTTCAGGAAATAATGAAAGAAATATAGAAAATATTTTATGAAAAAGGGACAGCCGAACTACAAAAAAATATACAGCGATATGATCTCTAAAAAATATCCCGAAAAGGCAGGTGTTTGTCAGTATACTTTAAATAAAGAGAGACTCAGCGTTATGGATATTATTTGCCTTAATAATCTCTTGTTTAATGACAATGATAAGAAATCCTTCAATTTCAACCAAAAATTGAAATCATATGACTACGAGACCATATGTTGTATTCTGGATTATCAGACAAAGCATAAACTAAATAATACACAGCTGGCAAAGCATTTTAAATTAAGCCGCAATACGATAGCAAGATGGAAACTGGATATATAACGAATTGGAGATCAGGATAAAATTAGTTTGTTGCGGAATTTAAACCAAGTTGACAATTTGTTAAATAGCCAATATTATTGATAATACGGAAATGTTTATTGTATACCAATATCGTCTACAACAACAATTCAGTCATTGTAAAACGAAGCATTCGAATCTCTTCTAATCAAGTCAGTATCGGAAGTGTTTCAGGCAGCTTTGTACTGGCATTGGTCAATCATGTTATCTCTCTATATCAATACGCTATGCAATTACACGGCATGACTGCTTCCGGAAATCGTCGGAGCCGTTTTAATAATATTTTCTTTATTTTAAACGGAACACACGAATACTAACATCGCATTATAGATCCCAGAATCGACCTACAACTATGTGATATGAGATGACACGGCAGCAATTAATTGTGATATACTGGAGAAGTCAAATAAACCGACTGTCATTATGAGCTAAAAAACGAATAACAATAAAAAATTAAAGATGGGGCTTACCAATCCAAGTTTAGGTCTGCTTGTTCCTAATAGATCCTATACTTTTGGCAGGTTACGCAATATCCCTTCAAGATTGCACAGAGAGTTACCCAAAGTGAAACAGTTACTTTGAAATGGGCGGATCTTTGGGAAATAGCTATTCCGAATTACAGTTTGCAGGAAGATCTACCGAGGTTTCATTACTGAAAATGGATTAGCACAGCAGGTTTCTATGAAGCAGATTCAAAGTTTATCGGTTTCTCAGGAGGTAAGCAAAGTAGCTATAGGATTGATTTTAATTCTGCAGCAGCTATCGTATGAATCATTGCGACACATCCTGATATATGATGAATTAGTATGTATGTTACTACTGGTGAAAATATGGGACAGCACATTATGGTAAAAATCTTTGAGAATAAAGCTGAGTCTTTTAAAATATTAAAAATAAAGAGAATGATAGAATAAAAAAGTGAAAAAAATGAATTTTAAAAGTACGCTGTTATTAGCCTGTCTCTTATCTGTTTCACTTGCTAAAGCACAGAATTATACGATTTTTCAAATAGACAGTATACAAGTCTATGGATACAAAAGAATGAACAGTGTTGGGAACTACAAAGGGATTATCGCACAGGAGCTAAAGCTAATCAAAAGAGCGAAAGAACTTAATTACAATAAGGGTGAAATAGCAGCATATCTTAATTTGGCTATTGCCTTGTGGGCGGCAAATGATAGAGAAAATAGTTTTCGTTTTCTTGAAATAGCAGAAAAAAAACTACAGAATTTTGAAGATAATGAATTGAATTCACGTCTTTCTTTTTATTACGGAATTATTTATCATTCATTAGGTCTTTACAGGCAGGCTATTCAATCTTTTGATGTGTCTATACAGGTCGGTCGTAAAATTAAAGACCAAAAGATAAGGGAAAAAAGAATGTATGATATCTATGACTGGAAGTTCTCTTTGTTTAGTCATTTAAATATGATGGATTCTGTATATGTTTATGAAAGAAAATGCATGAGGTCTCCAAAGCCAATGCTGTTTATCACGATAGCTAAAAGATATTTAAAAAAGGGAAGAATAGATTCTGCAGAGTACTACGTTCGTAAAGCAAATAATTTACTTATTACAAAAAAAGTTCCTATTGAAGGAAAGGCCAATGTATTGCGGGCATTTGGGGAATTATCTATTGCGAAAAAAGAATATAAAGAAGCGGTGGTATATCTTGACGCATCTCTTAAAATAACCGAGAAAATAGGACTAAAAAAAAGAAACCTGGAATCCTACAAATTAATGGCAGATGCCTACAGGCATCTTGATTACAAGGAGAGAGAAAATGAATATCTATTAAAATATTCACAGCTGAAAGATAGTCTTATTCTAGCTGAGCGAAATATCCTGAATTTTCACATAACAAAGTTTTTGGATGACCAGGTAGAAAGTGAAAAAGAGAATAGGGAAATCCTCTACTATATCATTATCTTTACTGCATTAAGTGCTTTGTCTTTAATACTTCTTGCTTGTAAAAAAGCAAATACCATAAAAAAGCAGACGGCAGTCAAACTTCTTTTGAAAAAAAGACATAACAAGGATCTTCAGAAAAAAGTTAACGAATCGTTTGCTGAGGTTTTACAAATGGCAAAAGATAATGATCCTCAATTTTGGGCCCGCTTTCAGGAAGTATATCCTGATTTTCTAGGTAAAATACTAGAGATTAATACTAATATGAAAGTTTCTGAACTTACCTATTGTGCTTATATCTATCTCGGTTTTTCAACAAAGGAAATTGCAGAGTATACGTTCAAAGCGGTTAAGACTATTGAAAATAAAAGGTATAATCTTCGGAAAAAACTGAATTTATCTCCTGATCAGGATCTTGCTATATGGATGCGTAGTTTTATTGATTCTTAGTAGTTTTTTTTGATTGTCAGGATAAAAAAAAATAACTCCTCTTTTTTTAATCATAACTTTATGATTTTAGGTTAAACTTTAAAATAGATCCAAAAAAATGTATATTTGTAACGCTAAAAAAGCACTTTAATGAAAAATAATTATTTAATTAAAATGGCATTGTCTGCTATTTTATTATCATCGGCTCATACCTACAAATCTCAAGTTGGTATTGGTATAGCCACTCCGAACTTAAATTCTGCATTAGAATTATCTTCTACATCAAAAGGACTGCTATTACCACGAATATCTCTTACGAGTACTTCGCTTCCTTCTCCACTTTCAACTCACGAAAAAGGGATGGTTGTATATAATACAGTTGCAATAAATGATGTCGTGGAAGGTATTTATTCAAATGACGGGACAAAATGGAATAGACTGTTCACCAACCAACCAAATATTGGTGATGTATATTACAGCTTTGCAACAACGGACCATCAGGGATGGTACCTATTAGATGGAAGAAATTTAACAGTATTGTCCATAGAAGCACAGGCGAATGCCGCTAAAATTGGGTTGGTAGCTTCACTTCCTGATGCAACAGATAGATATTTGAAGCAAAAAGGATCCTCTGCTTTATTAAGTATAGGTGGTACACAAACTATTACTGTTTTACAGCAAAACTTACCCAATATTATCTATACTGGCACAACTTCTAGTAATGGAGTACACAGTCATCAGTATACCGATAGAGGTGACGCACCGTGGAATCATGGAAGCGGAGGGGTTCAGCTTGCAAATACTGCCCAGTTATTTAATCAAAGCACTGGTTCAGCAGGTAGCCACTCTCATACCGTACAGGTAAATTCTGGAGGATCAAATACTAGCATTAATAATGAACCAAAAAGCTTGAACGCAAACGCTTTCATTTATTTAGGATTTTAGGTAAAAAGATACATTATGAAAAAGAAAATATTTTACATACTCTCAGCTCTCGCATCAATTACCGTTTGTGGACAAGTAGGTATAGGTACTAGCAGTCCTAGTTCTAATTCTATTTTAGAAGTTGCCTCTGCCAATAAAGGTATACTGCTAATGAGAAACAGCCTTACAGATACTTCATCTTCTATGCCTTTGTCAGCTCATGTAAAGGGAATTATCACGTACAATATTGCCAATTCTAACAACGTTTCTGAAGGTTTATATGAGAATAATGGAACCAGCTGGTCTGCCGTTTCTCACGATTATCCTTATGGTACAATTTCAAATAGTTTTGCCGCTGCCGATAGAAATGGGTGGTATTTATTGGATGGGAGAGCAATTACTTCACTCCCCGCAAATGTTCAAGCCAGAGCTGTGAATCTTGGATTTACTACCAATCTTCCCAATGTAGATGATAGAATTATTAAAACAAAAGATTTATCGGAAACTTTGGGTTCTTTAACAGGAAATGCTACCATAACTCTTACGCAGGCCAATCTTCCAAATGTTAATTTTACAGGTAGCACAACTACGGATGGTGCCCATACCCATACTTATACAGACAGAGGAACAGGGGCTTCTGTAAATAGTGGAAGTGGTGCCAATAATCCTGTAGCAGATAATACTTCGAGTACATTTAACACTACTGCTGACGGAGTTCATGCTCATACTGTTTCATTCAGTTCAGGAGGAACTTCACAGCCTTTAAATATAACTCCTGGTTATTTGGTGACTAATGTTTTTATTTATTTAGGAAATTAAGAAATGATGAAAAATTTAACCATTATAATAGTTTTACTTATAATTACTTGTAATACTATAAACGGACAAGTAGGAATCAATACTGCTAATCCGGATCAAAATGCATTGTTAGAAATGTATACAAATAATAAAGGTTTGCTCCCACCTCGCGTATCTCTAGTCAATATAGCCAATGCTTCTCCACTTTCTCAACATGTTAAAGGAATGATTGTTTATAATATTGTAAATAATGCATTTGTAAATGAAGGACTATATATAAACAATGGAACACAATGGTTTCGTTTATCTACAGAGGATGTACCTTTTGGACATATAAAACACAGTGTTTTAATAAGCGACCATAACGGCTGGTATTTAGTGAATGGAAGAGCGGTTTCCTCTTTACCTGTTGCCGCTCAGACAAATGCTGCATCTCTGGGCTTTACTACAACAATTCCGGATGCTACTGATAGATATTTTAAGGCAAAAACGGGAACCGAAGTTTTGGGAACAGCAGGAGGTAATTCCGCAGTTACAATTGTACAATCTAATCTGCCGGCGATTACCTTTAATGGAACAGCTCTATCAGCGGGGAGTCACGTTCATACATATACGGATAGGGGAAATACCTCTGTAAATGCTGGAGGTACTGGCAATATTAACGCTGATGATACCTCAGGAACCTACACGACAAGTAGCACAGGACTACATACTCATACTTTTACAGTTAGTACCGGTGGAGCAGGGGCACCTTTAGCTATTAATCCTAAACACCTTAATCTGAATGTTTTTATTTATTTAGGACAATAAATATATTGACATTCATGGTTTATCATTTATTAAAATGACTATTCCAATAAAGTACAGAAAAACTTATTGTAATTAATTTTACAATAAGTTTTTTTTTAAAAAATACTGTAAAAGTATTCAGATAAAACTCAAATCCGGTTAAAGATTTTATGTGTTGATGATTTGCCATTTTCAAGTTAGATTTAGAATAATGCCAGCCTATTATTATGAATAAGAAGGGGAGGGCTTTCAGAATTTTCAATTAAAATAGGAGGGGCGGTTAAAACCTCATGAAGCGGATTAGTCTATTTAATTTGTCTCATTATAGAGATTTATATCGATGTGTAGTTATAGGGCTGCTTTGTAATTAGCTGGATGTCAATTTCCTAATTATTAGAGGCTCTATTGAGGGCCTTTTTTTTAAAAAAAGTTCAGTTTTATTACTTCATTTGTACTACAAAAAGAAAATAATATGAAAAAAAAAATTTTATTTGGTCTAATGGTTATTACCCTTTCCAGTTGCTCAAATCAAGCCGATGATTTGAATGTAAAACATATGGACATGTTTGAAGAGAATCAGATTAATTCTTACATGAATAAAGAAGGACAAAAAATAAGTAATCTTTCTGTAAGGTTTCCTGGCTATAAGGAAGTACATGTAAAACCCAGTCAAGCTGATCCGTCTGTATATCAGTGGGATCATGACCATATCGTGTATTACAACGGTGCGATTAAAAACAATAAAGTATTGTTATGGCTTACCGGCACTGGTGGAACGACCAAGAATGTTCCTACTGAGTTTTTTAAAACAGCATTAAATCAAGGATACAGGATTGTAGCGCTTTCTTTTATTACTGATCCAGGTGTATCCCAAATATGCGTAGGGCCAAAGTTAGATGTTGATATTAATTGTGCAGCTAAATTTCGTCGACAACGGATCTACGGTGATATTTCCTTTCCAGACATTCCAGATCAATATCAGGATGCTATTATACCACGCCTGATAAAGCTTTTTAAGTATTTGTCAATAAATGATCCAGGGGGGCAATGGTCACAATATCTAAATCAAAGTACTGGAAAGCCTGCATGGAGCAAGATTGCTGTAGGTGGGCAGTCACAGGGTGGAGGCATGGCCGAATTTATAGGCAAAAATGCATCAGTTGCAAGGGTTATTAGCTTTTCTGGAGGATGGGATTACAGAAATTCAAGAACAAGGCAAATAGCTGGATGGTATTCTCAACAATTTGTTACACCGCTTTCAAATATCTATGCTGCTTACCATGTAAAGGAAATTGCATCTCAAGAGTTAGCTGCAAAATACCAGGCAATGCATATCCCAAGTGTTAATCTATTTGTAGGAAATCAAAATGTTTCCAGTACAAATATAAACAATAATAATCCATACCATGTAGAATCGCTTAGTAACCCTGTTTATAAAGCCTCTTGGATAAAAATGCTTGGTTCGGGACGATGATCTAAGGCTTAGTTGCCTATGATTATTTATACTTATGACATAAAATATAGGTATTTAAATTCATTTGGTTGTGCTTTTTTCTTGGCGGAATAATAAAATTCTACTTTATAAGGTTTTTATATATTTTATATTGATCTTCGCATGTTTTTTATCTAATTTCAATTACTGAATTCCAGATTAGATACCAATATTGACATTACTTTAAATTCGGTCATTATTTGTATCATATTTGTACCATAAAATTTTAATTAACTGATTTACAATGGAAATTATTTTCGAAGAAGTAAAATAATTATTGATTACCAATACTAACAAATAATAAAAAACCGCTTTAAACGAACGTTTAAAGCGGTTTTTTATACACAGACTTTTCATTTTTTGTTACAACTTCTACTCCTTATCTGCTTCACAGATTTCTCAACTTCAATGAATTTAATAAAATAATATTCGGAACAAGATTGAAAAGTTGTAAATTTAAATCAATATGGTTGATAAAAATATTATGATATGTTGAATTTGTTTCATATTTAATTGATTTGGTGATTTTTTATAAAAAATTTTTATTTTAGCATTTAATGAAATACTTTAAATATATATTTCAACATTTAACTGTTGTTGGGTTTTTTTTCTCATCTGTTTTGTTATTTTCCCAAAATCTAAAATATAAAGAGTACGATTCGATTCTCTTGAACAAACCTAAAGAAATGGGCAAAAATAATATCCCAAGAGAAAAAATTATTCTTTGGAATAAGGAGATGTTAGAAAAAATGAAAAAAGAAAATTATGCGAGAGGAATAATTTGGGCTCATATTAATATTGCAAATCAAAGCTGGAATTTAGGAAATGCAGAAGAAAGTATAAAAAATCTAAATATAGCAGAGAGTATATTACATAAAAACAAAAGTGAGATTGATTTTTTTACAATTGCTAAGCTCTATCAGGAATATTCACAGGCTTATTATATCATGAAACTGTACGATACAGGTCTGAAGTATAATTCGAAGGCAGGGTATTATGGAAATAAAATTGAGGATAAGGATAGAAAGGAAAAGTTTTTATCTTACGTTTATACTTTACGGGCAAACCATCTTTATGAGAAAAAAGATCTGGATTCAGCGCTCTATTATTTAAAGCAATCATCTTTATTATATGAAAGCTTAAGTGCAACCTCTCAAATTGCGAATCATTATATCGAATATCAACCCAGTCAAAATTCAGCTAAAATTTATCTGGATCAGGGAATGGATATAATAAATACAAACAAACATGAACCTAACAGCTATCAGATATCTGTATTTTATTACTATTATGCACAATATTTTTTTAAGGAAAAAAACTATGAAAAGGCAATAGTATATTTAAATCAGGCTCTTCAGTACAATAAAAAATTAAAAACTGTTGAGCATACTAAAAATATATATAAGCTTTTAATATCATGCTATAAAAATGCCGGAAATTTAGAAAAGGAAAAAGAATATCTGGAGTATTATATAAAATTAAAAGACAGCTTGGAAAACACACAGACCAAGGGATTAGAGCTGTCTATAAAAACAATAGAAAGAGAAAAAATAGAAGAAAATAAATCTTTCAAAAAAACAATATTTATTTATAGCAGCCTTGTAGTTTCTTTGAGTTTAGTATTACTGGTCTATTTATATTATCAGAATAATAAAAAAAAGAAGGTGATATTAGAAAACAAGGAAATAATTTCCAGAAAAGAAGATGAAACTAAAGTATTGGAGAGAAGAATTTCAGGAGTGCATGAAGATTTAATTCAATTGGCTAAAAATAATGATATTAGCTTTTTGGAAAAGTTTCATGAAGTGTATCCGAATGTTTCTCAAAAACTGTTAGCAATCAATCCGGATTTAACTAAAGATAATCTTGCTTTCTGTGCTTTAATCTGGTTAGGATTCTCTTCTAAAGACATTGCTGAGTTTACTTTTATGCAGCACAGATCTGTACAAATAAAGAAAAGCAGATTGAGAAAAAAACTTAACCTCGGATCAGATGTAGATCTTTATCAATTCCTTAAGTCTCTGGTAGATCATTAATGAAATTATATCTGTTTTAAATCATATTGTATTTACTTTTTGTCCTTTTAAAGGGGATATGATAAAAGTAGTTTATCCCCAAAAAATAAAACCCAACTACTTCTTATATAAATTTATTGCCTACCTTTTTAGTCATAATAGCTTCGACAGGCTCAGCCTGACAAAGCTTAAAAATTTCGTTTGGTATTTGAGTGGTCACCCTGAGCCTGTCGAAGAGCTATCAATAAGAAAATCTTTGTTAATCATTAATCTCGGGTATTAATAAAGGGATAAGTCAGTAAAGTTAAAATACTATCTTTATTGAATCTATAAAATAAAAGATCTCTGAAGCTTACCTCAGAGACCTTTTTATAATTTATATGTAACTACTGCTATTACTAGTTATCTTTAGTGAAAACGGTAGCTGACATTGAACCTTTTCCCCAGTTGAAGTTATCCCCTGATGAAGCCCACATATTAAATCTGGTAGTAGATGCGGTAGTTTCCACATAGCCATTAAGAGTGTATGTTACATTAAGAGGTGTTGATCCGTTGTTAACAACTGTATCAGAGAAATTTCCTGATACACTCACCATATGCGAACCGGAATTCGAAAAAGGAACAGAAGATTTTCGGGAACCTTCCGGTGCTTCTACGCCGTCTTTAAGAAAGCGGATGCCAAAATATCCATTAACAACTGTATTACTAGTGTTTAAAGGAAAGGTACCCATTGGAACATTGTACGACACTAATATTTTGGCAGTAGAGTTTGCAGGGACTGATACCGTGGTACTTAATCCAAGATTTACATTGTCTACAACGCCTCCTGTTGCAGACTGATCTACCGGAGCTGTTGCAGCATCGGTAATAGTTCCTAAAAGCTGATAATCACTTGTCTGAGGGGCTAGTTTACTCCATCTTGGAGCTGCAGATGTTCCTGAATTGTAATAAATTCCCATTCCATAAGGGGCCATTGATGAATTGTTATTATAAACCAAAAGTCCGTTCGCAGGAGTGGGAACAGTAGCGGCATCTGTTGTTGATGTTAATAATACCTTCGGCAGCAGAAATCCCCTGTTAATCCCATTGAGATCCAGTATAGCAGAAGCATTGGGAGTGGGAGTATTTACTCCTATACTTCCGGTACTGGTTATAATAACTCTTTGTGTGTTATTAGTGATGATATTAACAGGATCTGCTGTGGCTGCACCTATGTCCATACCGGTACCATTGCCTGTTGTTGTAACAAATGCTTTTCCACTATTATCTACATACATACTTAGAGCAGCGCTGCCCCCGGTGGCTACAAATGATCCTCTTGAAGAGCCGGTTGCTCTTACAATACCTTCAGTACCAGTTGTTCCAACAGATACGCTGTTGGATCCATTGGTAAAAGAAAGGGAATTTCCGGCAGTTGTAACCACTCTGTTTCCCGCAAGAGTACCGTCTGCGGTATAAATATTAACCGGAGTAGCTCCAACGGTACCTCCATCAGTAGATCTCCAGAATGAATTACTGAAAACAAATTCCAGTGCTTTGCCATTAGGAACAGTTACGCCGTCCAGTGTTGCCCCAAATCCACCTGTAGTATTGTTATATACAATAAGTCGCTGGCCGGGGTTGGGAGCAGCAGGTGCTGTAATAGCTACATTTGCTGTAGCAGCTCCGGTAAGCCGTACCTGGCTCACATTGGCCGGAACAGTAACCGCATTAGCAGCAACGGCTAAAGCCGTTTCACGGTTGGTAATAGCTCCATTCACATCAAGAGTTGTTCCGGGAGAAGTTGTATTGATTCCTGTATTTCCAGTACTGGTTACAGTAACTCTTTGCGCGCTATTGGTATAAATATTTAAAGGATCTGCCGAGAATGTGCCTATGTCCATCCCTGTGTTATTACCGGAGGTCATCATCACTGTTTTTCCGTTATCATCCGCATACACTGTTAAACTGTTGCCTCCTCCGGTTGCCAAAAGCGATCCTCTTGAAGAGCCGTTTGTTCTCACAATACCTTCAGTACCCGTTGTTCCAACGGACACGCTATTGGATCCATTGGCAAAAGAAAGGGAATTTCCGGCGGTTGTAACCACTCTGTTTCCTGCAAGTGTACCGTCTGCGGTATAAATATTAACCGGAGTGGCTCCAGCTGAGCCTCCATCGGTAGATCTCCAGAATGAATTACTGAAAACAAATTCCAGCGCTTTGCCATTAGGAATAGTAACGCCGTCTAGCGTAGCATCAAATCCACCTGTAGTATTGTTATAGACAATAAGGCGCTGGCCGGGGTTAGGAGCAGCAAATGCAGAAATGGCCACTGTTCCTGTAGCAGCCCCGGTAAGCCGTACCAAACTCACATTAGCAGGAACAGTAACCGCATTACCCGCAACGGCTAAAGCGGTTTCACGGTTGGTAATAGCTCCGTTTACATCCAATGTGGTACCCGGAGTGGTAAGACCCAGTCCCAGATTACCATTAGAAGTTGTCACAAGGTCATCCTTAGCCTGAGCGGCTGTAGGTACTCCGGTTGTTGGGTTATTTTTTAACCCATCAATGTTAAATACTCCCTGAGGATTGGTTGTATTAATCCCCACCTGTGATTTAGCCACCAGAGAAAAGGTGGTAAGCAAGCCTGCTAGTAATAAATTTTTTTTCATAGTATGGTAATTGAGTTTAAATTAGACTAAGATCTTCTTTTATCAACAGCTCTATAATCGCTACAGAGCATCCTTATGTTTTATATTTAATATTGAGTAATAGGCTAATAGTTTTAATCTGTAATATGTGATGTTTGTAAACAAATGTTCGGTATAATTGATTTAATTGTTATATAATCCTGCAAATGAAATTTCTTAAGCTTTATAAAAATTATTGAGGTTAGAAATTATAGTAAAAACATATCTGAACCTGAATAAATGAATTTATTATTATTTTTCTGATTTAAATTTTATAAAACAAAGCTAAGGCTTATTGTAGATTGTAGTATTTTTTACACATACAACAAACGTACATCATGTGCGTATTATACATACATCTTATATACATCAATTTATATTATCTTGTATTTTTTTTGTTTTTTTTATCCTTTTTGCGTGATATATTTAATCTATTATGTCTTTTTATGTTTTATATTTTAATCTTAAAAAACTGTGTTGTTAGAATTCATATTCATTTTCTTTTTTTAGACAATAAAAAATTCTCTTCAAAATGCTTATTGAAGAGAATTTTTTTTTTTGAAATATATTCCGGTAGACAGATTTATTCTATTCTTTACTGCAATGGAACAGGTGACGCTGCTGCTGCCCCAAGATTATAATTAGTAGTACATAAAGTAGTAATTTGTTAATAAAATAAGTGCTAAAGGGGAGTGATGTTAATAAATTAAACCGTAAATAAGTGAAATTAAAATAAAAAATACTTTGTCTGGTAGTATTTTAAGATAATAATAACTTATTCTTTTTTTTAAAGAATTGAAATACAGCATCCTTATTGTCTGTGATCAAAGTATTTATAGAGGGCAGAATGCTCTTTCTTTAATGAGTTATAAAACAGACGGAACAGCAATTTTGAGTTGCTTTCCGGTCTGTTTTTTTAACAAAATGTTTTTCTGAGAATTGTAAGATTTGAATTCGTTCTCAAATGTTTTCACCATCTGTGAATCAGTTTCGTAATTCTTACCTTAGCCTTTTCACAGAAACTTGTGTGACAGGACCCTGACCTGTAGTTCCCAGACTTTGAGCTCTCCATATTGTGTTTTCAGTATTTGCACCTCTGAATGAATAGGTAGTTGAAGCAAACATCGGAATCGAAGTAATTAAGGTATAAGTTTGTAGTTGTTTTGCTGCTGCTGAATAATAGTCATTAACCCGGGCAACCCAACGGTTGGTTCCGTTATCCCATATCCCTATTACTGGAGTTGTTCCACCCGTGTTGTTATCTACCCATAATTGTACATTCATTGTAACCAGATAGATCCCATCAGCTGATACTTTAAAAGAATTGCCGGTAAGTGTACCCGTATATAGGTTTTCGTTGTCTATAATTTCATTGGTTAAACTTCCCACAGATACGGCGGACGTGGCAGTAGGATCACCAGCTATAATAAAGTCATTGGCCATTTGTACGGATATTTCCTGAGCTACTATAAACTGGCCGTTTACAGCAATTATAGTTCCTGTGGCGTTCGGAACACCGGCCAGAGTCTGCCATGAAGGGGCAACTCCGGGACCATTGGATTTAAGAACCTGGCCTGCAGTACCAGGATTTCCCGCAGTGGAGGCTGTGCCTCCTACATTTAATTCGTTGGTAATCTGAACAGTACCATTTACATGTAGATCCTCCTGTGGAGTTGATGTTCCTATACCCACATTTCCCCCAGAATCAACGGTCATTCTTTGGGTGTTATTGGTAAAAACATTAACAGGAATTGCTGTGCTAGATCCCATATCCAAGCTGGTACTATTTCCATAAGCACTGACTATTGCTTTTCCATTATCATTTGCATACATCGATAAAGTTGCGGTGCCTCCATTGGCAAGAAATGATCCTCTTGAAGAACCTTTTGCTGTTACAATACCTTCAGTCCCAGTCGTTCCAATAGTCACATTATTGGCTCCGTTTGTAAAAGCCAGTGAATTTCCTGCGGTAGTAACTATCCTGTTTTCCCCAAGAGTACCGTCTGCTGTATAGATATTAGTGGGAGAAGCTCCAGCTGAGCCTCCATCGGTAGACCTCCAGAATGAATTACTGAAAACAAACTCCAACGCTTTGCCGTTAGGAACAGTAACGCCATCCAGCGTAGCCCCAAATCCTCCTGTAGTGTTATTATAAATTATCAGTCTCTGACCGGCATTCGGTGCTGCCGGAGCCGTAATGGTTACTGTTCCTGTAGCAGTGCCGGTAAGCCGTACCAAACTCACATTAGCAGGAACTGAAACTGTATTGCCAGCAACGGGTAAAGCGGTTTCACGGTTCGTAATGGCTCCGTTCACATCCAATGTGGTACCTGGAGCGGTAAGACCCAGTCCCATGTTGCCATTAGACGTCATTACCAGATCATCTTTAGCCTGAGCGGCCGTAGGCACTCCTGTTGCTGGATTATTTTTTAACCCGTCAACATTGAATACTCCCTGAGGACTAGCTGTATTAATTCCCACTTGTGATTTTACCACCAGAGAAAAGGTGGTAAGCAAGCCTGCTAATAATAAATTTCTTTTCATAATATATGGTATTTGAATTTAAATTAAACTAAGATCTTCTTTTATCGATCAAAGGCTCTGTAATAACTGCATAGCATCCTTATGTTTTATATTTAATATTGAGTAATAGGCTATAGTTTTAATTTGTAATATTTGATATTTGTAAAATGAATTTTTGGTGTAATTGATTTCATTGTACATAATCCTATGAATTGAATGAAATTTTTTAAGCTTAAGAAAATTGATAAGGCCGGAAATTATATTGAAAAAGACTGAACCTATTATCTGAAACTGAATATAAATGAATTTGTTATTACTTTCCTGATTTAGATTTTATTAAAGCAAAAATAACGCTTATTCCAGATTGTAGTATATTTCACACATACAGCAAACATGCATCATATGTATATTGAATGTACATCATATATGCATGATTCTAGTATTTTTTTTATCCTTTTTATGTGAAATAATTAATCTGTTATACCTTTTCTATTTAAATGTTAAAAAACTGTGTTGTTAGAATTCATATTCAAATTTTTTTAGATAATAAAAAAACCTCTTCAAAATACTTATTGAAGAGGATTTTTTGTTTGGGATATATTCCGGTAGACAGATTTCTCTTATTCTTTACTACTATGGAACAGGTGAAGCTGTCGCAGCTCCGGTACTGCCGCCTCCAAGATCGTAAAAAGAATCTGAAAGTAGTGACATTTGTTCATTGGAGATAATTAACAACCTGACCCCCCAGGAAAAATTAGTAACACCATTAGACGTTGCATTGGGAGCATCAGCATATATTCTCCAGGTGCCATTTTGCTGGAAAGTATAAATATCCGGTACCTGAAAATCAAAACTGGTAGAGTTATTTTTAAATCCTGCGGTTGCAAATGCATGATTACTTGTATCAAACCCTACAACAATAGCTGTATATTTATTTACTGGTATTTTGGTATCAAAATTGGATACAAAATCTCCATTAGGATTTGAGAATGCATAATATTTGAAATACATTTTTGAAACAGGTCCTATTTTCCCCCAGTCAGGTGCTGAACTTGTTCCTCCGTTATAGTAAATTCCTTCTCCCTGAGGTGACATGGCTGTATTATTGTTATAAACCAGAAGTCCTTTTGCTGGTGCGGGAACAGTGCTGGCATCCGATCTGGAGGACAGAGATACTCTAGGTAACAGAAGACCTTTATTGCTGGAGCTTATGTCCAGTAAAGCAGAGCTGTCCGGTATGCCTGTCCCTACCCCTACATTCCCGGAAGGAGTAATTACCACTTTTGCACTATTATTTGTCATCAGATTCAGATCATTTGAAGTAGTGGTCCCTATGTAACCCGATCCTCCACCAATATATGTTTTCAGATTGATCGTTCCATTGGTATGATTTAAACCAAAACTATTATCAGGGGTACTGACAGTAAGTTTGGTATCAGGAGTAGTGGTGCCGAGACCTACACGGTCATTGGCAGCATCCACTGATAAGGTACTTCCATCTACAGAAAATGCATTGGTTTGTGTTCCTGTAAAGGCAAGGGTGCTGGCTCCCTGTGTAACAGTACGGTTTCCTGTCAGAGTGCCATCCGTGTTATAAATGTTGGAAGATGCAGGTGCAGCCGGTAAAACTTTCCATGTTGCCACTCCATTGGCATCAGATGTTAAAACCTTATCTGTACCTTGTGTTCCGTCTACAATCTTTAAAGCTCCGCTTGTACCGGATTCAATTTGAAGTTTATTGGTAGGATTCGTTGTACCGATACCAATGTTTCCAGAGGATTTAATAGTCAGTCTTGGTGCAAAGTCTGTAGCGTTTCTGGTGGAAAACTGTAAGCCGGCATAACTGTTGGCAGCATCGCGGTCAATACCTGTAATGCTGGCCCCGGAAAGTCCTGTTTCAGATGTTGATGGAATAAAACCCAGTTCAGCAAACTGCCCGCCGGTACCATTTAAATTATACAAAGTAATATTTCTTGAGACTCCTTGTGCACAAGGAGCACCACAATTCTCAATTCCCGCAGAAATGGTATTGGTTGTTGCTCCTGCATTATTTTGAACGGACAGGGAAGAAGAAGGGGCTGTGGTACCAATTCCTACCCTGCTATTCGCGGCATCCACAGAAAGGTTTTTCCCGTTTACAGAAAATGCATTAGTCTGTGTCCCTGTAAAGGCCAATCTATTAGCTCCTTGTGTGACGGTACGGTTTCCTGTAAGAGTTCCGTCTGTGTTATAAATATTGCCTGTTACAGTATTTGCCGGATTATGCAGCTTTACCCAAGCTGTTCCATTGTAATAATAATATCCTGCAGTATCAATATTTAAAGCTGTTCCGGTTTGTGTTCCTGTACTTACATTATTTACATAGATCAATGTTGATGAGGGAACTCCGGTCATACTCTGAGCTTTTTGTCTGTCTACTCTTGGAATGAGTAGGCCTTCCACTGCAGAACCTGTACCTGTGCTGTTTTTAGCTGCTACTTCAAGAGTTGCGGTAGGGGTTGAAGTGTTAATCCCCACTTGTGATTTTGCAACCAATGAAAAAGTAGTGAGTACACTTGCTAATAATAATTTTTTTTTCATAATATATAATTAATTTAAATTAATTTTTTTGTTTTGAGAGTTCTATTATTGAAGTTGAATGCCCTTATTTGCTTATGCATTATTTCATTTTGAATTAGCTGGCAAAAATAGCACCTGGTGGAGCATGTAATTTGGTTTTTATGTACAACATGAGTACAATATGCCCGCATTGGATGTACATCATGTGGGCGTAGCTTGTTAAAAAAAGAAAATTGATATATGGCGGAATTATTAATAAAATAATCCATATTGATGTGATTTATTATTGGTGTGCTGTATGTTCTTTATGGCTTTATTGTATTTCTAAAAATTCACTTGAAAAGACTAAAATGTAAAGTGATTATAAAGATCATCTTGAACTATTCTGGTATTGGCGGATCTATTCGTTGTTTGATGTGTTATTGTGATTCAGTAAGCTTGCTGTAATATTATGCAATAAAATCCTGTTGAAATATGTAACGTTTTTAAAATTTTCACAGCTAAGTTTCCTGTGTTTAAGTAAAACTCAAAACATTGACAAAAAATTGGTAACTAAGAATCCCTCTTTTTATCGCGTTAACACTTGATGTTGTATGTTTGATGTATTATGTTATCATGTGCTTTTTCTGCATTTTTCTTAACCTTACTGAAAAATACACAAACATTTCACTTATATGAGAAAAGCATTTTATTTACTTATAATTATTTTATCTATTCTTTCCGGGCTGATACAAATAATCCTACTTCAGTACTGCCTTATAAAACTGCACATAATTATTTTGTGAAAAGCTCTTACATGATTCCGGATTTTGTAAAAAAGTAATATGCAGTTTCAAAGCTTATAATAATTGTCAAGGAGAATAGGTAAAAAGTAATGTTCAAAAAGGAATAATTATGTTTTGCGGAATAATAAAATAGGTAAGGGACTAATTTGCCGTCTTTTAATGCTTATAGTTTGCCTATTTGGAATATGCTAATCTCATACGTTTGTCATGATAATGTTATTGGAATTTTGTTAATATTTTGTTATTTTAATTAATTACTAGTTATTATGTTTTTTTTAAAAAAAATAGAAAAAATAATTTTATTTTCTTTATTAATGTGTTGTATGAAGTTATTTTCACAGCAATACACGAAAAGAGATATTGATTCTTTATTGATAAAAACCAACGAAGTACTCCGAACGAGAATTTCTGATGATGATCTTATCCGTTGGAATAAAGGAATCATAAAAGAAGCAGTCCGGATTGGCTACCGGGAAGGAGAGGCAATGGGATATGCCAATATTGCCAACCGATATATATTTGGTGGTGATTTAAAGAAAGGATTAGAATACCTGAACAAAGCTGAAGATATATCTAAGAAAAGCAAGAATGATTTTCTTATTGGTAAAGTAAACGAAGAGTACGCACAGGTTTATAATAAGATGAATGTGAGCAAGTTGGCTTTGGAATACAATTCAAAAGCTATGAATTACGGTTTGAAGTTAAAAAAAAATAATCGTGACTGTCGTCTATTTTTACGTTATGTCTACTCGACTAGATCTGTGTATATGTACTCAGTTAATCAACCGGATTCTGCAATGATTTATCTTCATAAATCATTAAAAATAGATGTGAATCCTCTCGATTTATCCAATATTGCAAGGCATTATACTTTATATGAGGTAAGGCCTGATTCTGCTCAATATTACTTTAAAAAGGCTTTTGAAATTTTAGACACCAAGTATTTCAATCATAATAAATATCAGAGAGCTGTTGTTTTACAAAATTATGGAACATTTCTGCAAAGTCAGGGAAAAAATAGCCAGGCCATTGATGCAGTTAAGAGGTCAACAGAGCTTGCAAAACAGGTCAATAGGCCGTCAATTATTCTTGATAATTATAAGGAATTGTCTACACTTTATAAAAAAGAAGGCAATTTTGATAAAGAAAATGAATATCTGAACAAATCGATCTCATTGCAAGACAGCTTGGATGCCAATCAAAACCAAGCCATAGATCTTTCCATTAACAGATTGAATAAAGACAGGGAAAATGAAATGGTTCAACTTAAAAATCAAAATAATGCCACTTTATGGTATAGTTGTATTTCAATACTGTTGATTATTTTAGTTGCCATTTACCTTTATTTACGCATAAGAAAGAAGAGAAAGAAGCTCATGGAAAGCGAAAAAATAATTTCTGAAATAGAAAAAGAAACGAAAGATCTGAAAAGAAAGCTCAATGAAAATTATGAAAGTATCATCCAGCTTGCCAAAGAGAAGAAAACTGATTTTTTTCCTAAATTTCAGGAAGCATATCCGGAATTATGTAATGAGTTATTAAAAATAAATTCTAATCTTTCTAAATCTGATTTATCTTTTTGCGCCATGATATGGCTGGGTTTTTCGTCAAAGGAAATTGCTCAGTATATCTCTATGGAACACAGATCTGTACAGACAAAAAAGTATAGAATACGAAAAAAGCTAAATCTGGAAGCCGAGACTGATCTGTATCGTTTTTTCAGATCTATATCTGAGCTATAGAAATTTTGATTAGCACAACGAAGCTATTCATTCTTGTATTATATTTTGGATTTTCATTTTATATTTATTGATTTAACGTCTAAGAAATGAGTTGCCTGTAATCTTTAAGAACATGCGTTTTTTATAACGTCATAATGTATCTCTTGTTTGATTAAGGGGATGATATATATTGTTTTCTTTTTTGTCCAGGAATTATGATGCTGTCGATCTATAATCACATCGTTTTCCCATCTGAATTATCATCAAGGAACTTAATACTTTTCTTTTCTGATTGTATTACGGTATAAGGTTTAGAATTTTTAATGTATTTATGATAAAAAGAATAGAGTGGTTTAGCTTTTTCATAAGGATTACTATTAAGCAGATTGAGAATAATTCTCTTAATTAATCAAAATGCTTCTTTTTTGAAAGGGAATAGATGCACAGTATCATTTCGGAACTTTGCTTTCTGCATTTATTTCAGCCACATTAACCCATTAATTTTGTCATTTATTATTTAGGAGGTTAGTGTTCCTTATTTCTAAGATTTTGAAAAAATAAATAACTGTTTTTTTGATATTATTAACTATCGATGCAAAAGGAATCAATAAACAATTCATTGTAATTTTTATTATAAGATAGTAGGTTATTTTAAATATATGTGAATAAGGAATGTTTTTTATATGAGTTTTTGAATATTTAAGATATAATGCATGAATGTTGTATCGTGATGTATGGATGATGTAGGGCTGGAATTTGAATTTTGTTTCAAAGTGTTCTAATATTGCACTGTGTTAATTCTATGACACTATACACAACATAAATGATTTTTTAATACCTAACTAATTTATTTAAATTAATTAATACAAAAATGATGAAAAAAAAATTATTGTTAACAGGCACATTTGTTATGTTTTCACTGGCGGTCAGATCACAAGTGGGGATTAATACAGGTAATCCTCAAGGGATATTTAGTGTTGATGGGCTAAAAAATAACCCAACAACCGGAGTACCTACTGCTGCTCAGGCTAAAGATGATCTGATGATGTCTCCCAATGGAAATGTCGGAATTGGTACAATTTCTCCAGGTACAGCTTTAGACGTGAATGGTGCAATTACCAACCGTGAAACGGCTTTAACTGTTGCTGCTAATACAGTTTCTGTTCCTGCCAATGTGAGTTTGGTACGGCTTACCGGGGCTGCTACGGCAACGGTTGCTATTTCTGCATTTGCTGCTCCTAACCCTGGCCAGCGTCTTATTGTTTATAATAACACCACAGGTGGATTTGGGGCTACACTGGATGGCGTTATTATTCCTAATGGCAAGGCACTGGAATTCGTTTTCAGTAACTCATTCTGGAGGTCTACTGATGGTGGTTCGGCTACAACTTCTCCTGTGAATATTTATAACGCAGATGGTACACTGACAGGAAATCGTACCGTTACACAGGGAGCCAATACGTTAGCATTCACAGGGACACAAACCAATGCTTTTTCTGTAGATGGAAGTACCTTATCAGTGGATGCAGCCAATGGCCGTCTAGGGGTCGGTACCACAACACCAGATACCAAACTTACCATAAGCACTCCTGATAATAGCTTCGGTTTGAATCATACCAACGGTACAGTTAATCTGAAAACCTATATTGGAGGAGGGGTAGGTTATATAGGAACCACTACTCCGAACAATCTAAACCTTACTACTGATAATATAGCAAGAGTAACTGTTACCTCTGGAGGAAAAGTAGGTATTAACACTTCTCCTGGTACTTCACTGGATGTGAACGGGGCAATTACCAACCGTGAAACTGTACTAACTGTTTCTGGTAATAATGCTACGGTTCCGCCTAACGTAAGCCAGGTACAGCTTACCGGTACTGCTACAGGAACAGTAACCATTACGGCTCCGGCAGCTCCCAATGCCGGTCAGAGACTTATAGTTTATAATAATACCACAGGAGGATTTGGAGCTACACTGGATGGCGTTACCGTTCCCAATGGCAAAGCACTGGAATATATTTTCAGTAACTCTTACTGGAGATCTACTGATGGAGGAACTGCTGGAGCTGTCCCACAAAATATTGGCGATGTTAAACCCAGTTTTTCAAATTCTGATCATAACGGATGGGTAAAACTAGATGGAAGACCGGTAGGTAATCTGACCGCTAACCAAAGAGCTGCGGCAAATTCTTTAGGCTTTTCATCATATATTCCTAATGCTACCAACTCCTACTTAGTGCAGGATAATGCCAGACTGGGAAGTGTAAACAGCAGTAACAGCCGCAAAATCTCAAGAAATCAATTGCCTGATTTCCAGTTGTCAGGAGCAACGAGCTCAACGGCTCCGAGTATAAGGTATGATATAATCTATAATAATGGTGTACCATCAGACAACGTACAATCACGTACATTTTTAGCAGGAAAAATAGGCACTGGCTGGAGACAGCAGGACAATCGTAATACTAATGTACTGGCTCAAGATGCGCACAACCATACATTTACCACTAATAGTGTAAACGGTGGTGTAGCACAGCAGTCCATCAATATACAGCCGCAAAGCTTAAGTGTAAATATGTTTGTGTACTTAGGAAAATAAGTAGTATATCTTATCAATAAAACATAGAAATGTCAGATCTTTAATTTAGGAAAATAGAAAGAAATAAGGATTTCTTATTGTTGAAAATCTGCAATATGGATTTTTAATATGAGGGCATTTTCAGGATGTAAAAAAAATAAGCTGTACTTTTGGGTATAGCTTATTTTATTCATTAAGAATAGAATCTGCAATAAATACCGTAGTTATTTTTCAGGTAATTGGTATTATGAACGAATAATTTAAAAGATTATATGGAATATTCTTAAGATAAAAATAAAAAATACTTCAATTGATTTATGTTTGATTACAATACAAATTCTATAGAAAATCATCAAAATATGCAGCATCCTATGTTACGAAAATTAGGTCTTATTGGAGGTCTTTCCTGGCATTCAACGCTGGAATATTATGTCCACCTGAACCAAACAATAAACGATCATTTTAGTAATAATACAAATCCTCCTCTTGTATTAGTAAATCTTGATCAGTATTGTATGCATCAGTTACAAAAGTCGGATCATTGGGATGTAATTGCAAAAATGCTGATTGAAGCTTGTGATCAGTTGTATAAAGCCGGAGCATCTGCCGCAATGTTTTGTGCAAATACACCCCATAAAGTGTATCATGATGTACAGCCGCATAGCATGATTCCCATACTGCATATCGGAGATGCGATAGGCGCTGGGATTAAAAAGAAAGGACTCCGTAAGGTTGGGCTTATTGGGACAATATTTACCATGGAGGAGCCATTTATTGAGGAAATCCTAAAAGAGAAATATGACATTGATATGATTGTGCCTGATAAAAAGGAAGACAGAAAAAAGCTTCACAGGATTATACAGAAAGAACTGTCACTTGGTATTTTTAAGCCTGAAACCAAAAAATATATTCTGGATCAAATTGCAATCCTTGAAGCAATGGGAGCTGAAGGCATTATATTGGGCTGTACAGAATTCCCGCTTATTGTAGGACAGAATGATTTGAAAATACCGGTGTTCAATACTACATTATTGCACGCTCAAATGGGAGTGGATTTTATTCTTGGATTTAATTTTTAATGCTTATTTATAGAGTTTTAATTGTTTAATTTAATTTTAATTACTAATGGAAAAAAAGACCTCATTATACATCATAAAGGTGTTTGTTTTTTTGTTTATGGTAAGTTTGTCTGCAAATCTGACAGCGCAAAAGGGAACTTCTGCTATTGATTTTTCCGGATATAAAACACTCAAAGTGAAACCCAGTGAAGCTGATCCCTCGGTAAAAAAATGGGACAGTGTACATATTATACTTTATGACAAAGCCATTAAAAATAATAAGGTGTTACTGTGGCTTACCGGAACCGGCGGATCGACTGATCATGTTCCTCAAAGTTTTTTTAAAACAGCATTGGATCAGGGATATAGGATTATAGCACTCTCTTTTATGAGTTCACCTGGAGTTTCGCAAGTTTGTAAAGAAGATTATTTGGATAAAAATATTGACTGTGCGGCAGAATTCCGTAGAAAACGTATTTATGGTGATAATATATTCTTGCCTATTCCGGATCAGTATCAAGATGCCATCATACCCCGTCTGACAAAACTTTTACAGTATCTGTCGAAAAATGATAAAGAAGGTGTATGGTCTCAATATCTGAACCAGAGCACAGGTAAGCCCGTTTGGAGCAAAATAACAATAGCGGGCCAATCCCAGGGTGGAGGAATGGCAGAATTTATTGCTCAGCATGAATCTGTAGCAAGAATCATCAGCTTTTCGGGAGGCTGGGATTACAGTGATTCCAAAGCGAAAAAGATCGCAGGCTGGTACTCCCAACAATTCGTAACACCCCCTCAAAATGTTTTTGCAACTTACCATGTGAAAGAATATGCCGCTACAGAGTTAGCTGAAATTTGTAAAGAACTGCACATTCCTGCAGATAATGTTTTTGCTTTAGATCAACCTATTACCCGAATAGTGAATCAAACTAATTCTAATCCATATCATGGGGAAGGAATTAAAAATCCGGTATATCAACCTATCTGGATAAAAATGCTTGGTTCGGGACTGTAAATTTTAAGGTTGTTTCTGATAGCTTTTTAATTGTGCATACAAATTTGATGATCAGAACTGCCTGATTTATTATCATTATAATGAAACTCTTCCGGACTGAAGAGTTTTTTGTTTAAGGGATTGAGTATTATTTGTTTCGTTTTCGTATCATTTATGGAAAATTACACACCTGGAGTGAGATAATATGTGTCCTGATTCTTCTTTACTGCTAATAAAGATTTAAATAGTAGTATTTTATGAAAATTGAGTCATGAATTATGAGAAGTGTATTTAATTTGTATATTTGATTTTATTTAGAATAAATAAAAATATTATTAATGAATACAATTTTATCCATTTAATCCACACTTACTAAAAACTATGGAACAACAAAGCAAAAGAATCCTTACTCTTGATGTGATAAAAGGTATGAGTGTTATCGGAATGATCATTATACATACCTTATTGGTGTATGCGAATGTAAAATCACAATATGAAACAGCTATCGGCAGTTTTATTGTTTTTCTCGGAAGGGGAACTTCTATTTTTCTGATCTGTATGGGAATCACCTTCATGACTTCCAGCCATCAAAGCCTTATAAGTGCTTTAAAACGTGGTGCTTTACTGGTGTTTGCTGGTCTTTTTATGAACTTTATGAAGTTTATGATCCCTGTGATTTTTAATTTTGCTCCCGATAATTTTATTCAAAAATACGGATGGCATGCGCCTATAGAACAGCAGTATGTATATCTGGTACAGCTGGGAGATATTTTACAGCTTGCGGGGATATCTTTATTGTTCATCGGATTTATCAGAGAGTATGTGAAAAATAAGTATATCATGTTGGCTATAGGTTTATTTGTTGCATTAATATCCAGAGAGGTAAGCGGAATTAATCTGGATTATCCTGTGATCAATTATATCCTGGATTTACTTTTCAATACTGATTATCCTGCCTATGTTTATTTCCCTGTTTTTCCATGGATGGCTTTTATCATCATCGGAATGTTCTTCGGGAAATGGTTTCGGGAACTGAACTACGATATCCATCAGCTATTTAAAAATATGCTCTATGTGGGATTATTGTTCATCTTGGTAGGAGCACCGTTGGTTTTTCTATATAGCGATTATCATTACAATGGTTTTTATCATATGGGTCCCGGAGGCGTTGTTTATTTTGCAGGCTGGACTTTACTGCTTTTATGGCTGATTAATACTATTACGGTCAATGTTAAAGAAAACAGCTTTATGCGGATCCTAAAATACTGCAGTAAAAATTTAACTTCAATGTACATGATCCAATGGATACTGATTTCATGGGGAAAAGGTGTCTTCGGATACAGACAACATGAAATTGGATATGTATCCGTACTTATCTTATTATATATTATTCTCACTTTTTCAATGCAGACTTTGGTGGATCTTATAAGAAAGAAAAAGACCCTAATAGACTTCAGGTTAATATCAGGTGATAAAAGGGTTTTGAAATAATAATTCAATCTTATCTTTTCAAAAATTATAAAACCACGGTAAAAGTTTACTGTGGTTGAGTTTTGTAATCTACCTAAAGAATGTCTACTTCCTCCGGTATTACAAAAAGAATGGTACAGCCCTGTTCTGATTTTACAGAATGTTTAAAATTGGGTGGAGTATACAAATAATCTCCTTTCTCAAGATGAGTTCCTGCAATAGTTGCATCACCTTTCAGGATAAATAATTCTTCACCGGCAGGATGATTGTGATAAGGATAGCTGGCTTCCGGTTCAAATTTTAAAAGAATACTGGTAGAACGGTTTTTTTCAGGATCAAATTTTAAAGATTTTACAAAAATACCTTCATAATGAATCCCTTTTTCAATTAAAGGCTGCCATTCTTTCTGTTCTGTTTTTACGATGTAATCGTGGATGTTGGTGTTCATAATATATAAATTTTAATTGTTATGGATGTAAAAATTGGTCTAAACTCCATGGGGAACGGGAAAAAGTACTCAGGAGAAAAGCTCCTGCACTGAATGCAAAGACTGAATAGTCAAGCGGTTCTTTAATTCCGTAAGAAATACTCATAGCAACCGCAAACAATAAAGTAAGAAAAGAAGCACAAAAGGATGTCTTCTTTATCCGATATCCCAGAAGAAGCATAATACCAATTGAAAGTTCAGCTGCTGTTGAAATTATTGCAGTCACAGGCGCCCACGATTGTGGCAAGAATGAATTGGTTTCAGCAGTATACTCTACAAATTTTTTCCAGCCGGAAGATTGAACTCCCCAAAGATTCAGTCTGCTGGCTACTGCAGACAAAAATCCGACAGCCAGAGCAATTCTTAATAAAAAAACGGCGGTATCCTGTTGCGTTTTCATACGTATAATTTTTAGGTTTTAATTACAGTACAAAGTTCAGCGAAAACCGTCGCCTAAAGAATAGACAATTCCGGGAAAAGCATGTAATATTTAATTAAGGAAGAGGGAAACAGAAGCTGGAAGTGATATGTATAAAACAATCCTGGACTAGCCTCAAATGCTGTAGAGAATTCAGTATATTGACATTTAGCTATAAATTTAAACACATCCTTCATCAGAATCGATAGAATATCGATTCACTTCTTTGCTCACTTAAGATAAAACGGAATTGAAAATAAATCTTTGCGTATTATAAAATCCAGCATTACAAATTTCTCCAACTTTTAAGACTGATTCGGAATTAATTCAGACGCAAAGTTTTAAGAAGTTGATATTATATTTTTAAGGAGGCAAAGGTGGAATCAATTTCATTGATTCTTTCTAAGCAACAGGATAGCCATATTGCTTCATCAACAGATTATTACATTTTTTACCTGCCCCCAACTTTGTACCGATATCCATCCTGACTTCTTTTAAATTTCCTTTACCGTCTTCTGATACTCTTTGGGAGAGTGTGAGGTATGTTTTTTAAAGAAGTTCGAGAAATAGAAAGGATCATTGAATCCAAGCTGGTAAGCAATTTCTTTTACGGTAAGTTTTTCATACAGTAAAAGTCTTTTCGCTTCGGAAATGGTCAAGCTGTAGATGACATTCTGAGCCGTTTTGTTGGTATGAAGTTTTGAAATCTCATTCAGTTTGGTTTCAGTAGTTCCGAGAAGATCAGCAAAATAAGAGACCTGATAATTATTTTTAAAATTATTTCGTACGCTTTCAAGAAACTTTAAAAATAAAGCATCGGGTTTCCAGATCTCATCACCATGGGCAACTTTACTGCGGTTGATTTCTACCAGGAGCAGTTCAACCAGAGAATGTGTAGAGATCAAATATTGATAAGGTTGTTCCTGAATTTCATTTTCAATAGTATTCAATGTTTCAGAGAAAAATTCAGGATGTTGTACAGTGATCATTTCATTCATCCCAAAATGACAAAAGAGGCCATTGTGGAAGATAAGTTCAATATCACTGTCACTTTTACAGAAAAAATCCAGCGTAAATTCCAGGGCTGTAAGTTCTCCTTCAACAGATTTTAACTGATGGAACTGTCCTGAAGTAATGGTTACAACCTGACCGGTTTTCATCATAAAAATATTTTCGTCAATCAGAATTTCTGCATTTCCATGTTGACACCATAATAAAGTGTATCTGATGATCCGTCTTGGTTCAGGATATCCTGTCTGGTTAGAGTACTTTCTTATTTCAATCATTTGGGGAAATTGGAACTTAGGGCTGACTAAATTACAAAATGTTTAAATAAATTAATTGACTTATCCGTTTAATTAATACTCGGGATTAATGATTAAAAAAGGTTTTCTTATTGAGAGCCCTTCTACAAGCTCAGGGTGACAAGTGGAATACCAACCGAAATTTTTGAGCGTTGTCAGGCTGAGCCTGTCGAAGCTATTATAACTAAAAAGGGATAGGTCAATAAATTAATAAAATATGAAGTTATATTGATAGAAAAAATATCTAAATTCGTTTAAGTTTTAAACAAAAAAATCAGAATGAAATACTCAAAAATTATTATCGTTGTAACCCTGTTATTGTTTCAGTTGGGCACAGCACAGGAAAAAGCAGATGTTGTATTAAATAAGGCTTTTAAAGAAGCTAAAGCTGGAAATAAAAATGTTTTGCTTGTTTTCCATGCTTCCTGGTGCAAATGGTGTAAAATGATGGAAAAGAATATGGATCTTCCAGAAACCAAGCCCATTTTTAATAAAAGATTTGTCACAGCCTATGTAGACGTTCAGGAAAGAGAAGATAAGAAAAGTCTTGAAAATCCTGGTGGACAAGACCTTATGAATAAATATAAAGGTGGAAATGCAGGACTTCCTTTCTGGGTAATTCTAAACCCAAAGGGAGAAGTGTTGGCAGACTCTTTTGATGCTAAAGGAGAAAATCTGGGATCACCAGCCACACCAGAAGAAGTAAATACTTTTATTGCCAAACTGGGGAAAGCCTCAAAACTGAGTACTGAAGAATCGCTGACCATAGAGAAAGTATTTGTGAAAAAATAAAAACTTTTCATTTATTATAAAACAAATCCCCGGAAATATTAAGTTCCGGGGATTTGTTTTTTGAATCATCATACATGACAATCATTCTTTATACGTATATTCAATATTGGTCCATAAAACCTGATCACCTGCTTTTATCATTTCAGAAGGATTGGAAAATATATTGACAAAAATATTTTCGTATTGGGTAGTCCCAAAATGAGCGCTTTTAGTAATCAATAGTGCGTCATGGTCATTTCGGGGTACTTTTTTAACGTATCTGTATGTTCTTTTTAAAGTGAACGAGGAGGTGTTTTTATTGAAATCACCAATATAAGATGGTTTATTATTGTTATTTTCTTTAATTAATACGGAGTCGTTGACGATGGTAAAATTGTAGGTGAAATCTGTAGTTGAGGTTTCTGATAATAATTTTATCGTTTTGTTTTTAAGATCAAGGGTTATTTTTCCCCAGGCAGGTTCCTGGTACAGACTCCAGTAATTGTTGAGATAAGATTCATCCGGTGTAGACTTTTCTCCGTTTGATCCTTTGTACAGCACTATATTTTTTACAGTATAGCTTTTAAATTGAAATGAGTAAACCTCTTTATCAACAGGTCTCGGATCATCAATTATATTATCGTTGTTTTCACACGATATCAATGACAATGCCATCATCAGGGCATAAAAAGAGTATTTCATGGTATATTTTTATAAAAAGAGGTTTCACGCCTATTAGTGAAACGGAATAGAGTGGAAATTATAATGTAGCAAAGATAAAAATAAAAAGGTGAAAAGGTAAATAAACACTTACCTTTTCGCCCTTTAGCTTAATTTATTTCCCAAAATACATCTGATCCTGCTTCTGCTGTTCATTATAAATGATCTGGAAGCTGACAGGCATATATTGGTAAAGAAGTTTCCAATGTTGGATCTTTGCATGTTTTTTGAAGCTTTCGAAAGATCTTACAAACAGGTTTTCAATCATGGTTCTTACATAAGAATTCCCGTTTCTGTAGATCCAGTCCATCAGTTTGATGTGATGGGCAATGATATTGATCTTTGATTCCTGCAGCAGGTGCTTCAGATAATTCACGGTAGCCTGCATGATTCCTGCAAAATTGTCCTGTACAGACAACTGGGTGATCTCATGGCGAAGTGGCGGATAGAAAAATTTTAAGTATTCAACAGCTATTTTTTGATTAATAGTTTGCATTTGTACTTTCATCATAATTAAGAATTTTTCAAACACTTTATAATGCAGCTAAATGTATACCAAAATTTAAAGACAGGCTGCAAAAATAAATACTCCTACGATCACGGCGATGTGAGTAAGCAATATCTCTGTATTATGTCTGTTAGTAGTGGTTTTCCAGGTTTTCCAATCTGAAATTCGTCTTATTTTATTTTTCATAATCTATTGATTGTGAGTTATTTTGGTTTTTGTTTAATTTAAACACTTTGTAATGAAACGGATGAAAAATGTAACAAAACCTTTATATGCCGTGGCTGTAAATTTGTCTTGAATACACCTTATGAAGGTTGTCAGAAATATGACTAAAAATCACTTTTCTGTATTCTTCACTACAGAAAGCGGTACAATTGTCCAGAGAATAGATAAAAGTGGTCTCAATAGCATTTTTTAATATTGTATCTCCGTCCGTGTATATTTTGTCCATTTTCTGTAAACTTCTGAACAGCAGATTTCTGTCATTCTGGCGGATCATATTTTTAATACGTTCCGTGAAAGTCCGTATGATGCTGTATGAGTTTTGAATTTTAATTTCTTTTATTTCCTTTTCAAAGTCGGGAACCACATCGGTGATTTCCTTTACGGCTTGTAAATAGTTCATCGTATTATATGTTAATGGTGATAGTGTTCGAGCATTTTGATGAAGGCACCAAAAATAAAAATGGTTAAAAAAGCGAAAAAGAGCATATGATAAGGTTTCAGCCATTTTGGAGTTGCCGGGCCTCTGCTTTTTAATCTTCTGAGCTTGTCGATTCTGTTTAAAGTCTTTAAGTCCATTTTCTATGTTTTCAAATCATGATGCCAATGGTATTCCGTTAGAAATATACCTTGTTTAAATTGTTGATATTTAAATTATTATGATTTTGTTGCTGAGTTTTTAAAACAAAAAAGCATGTCAAAATGATAAGGGTTTTATCAATTTGGAAATGAAAGACAAAAACTTATGTTATCTGTCACCACAAATGAACGACTGAGAATTCCTTTCCCTCAAAGATCAAATAATTTGGTTTTTTGTCATTCTGACGAAGGAAGAATCTTATTGAAATTCAATTCTATGAGATTCTTCACTACATTTCATTTCATTCAGAATGACAGAGGGTGGTAACAATAATGTAGTACAAAATGACATTTTTTAAGTTTCGCAGAAAGAATTAGAATGAATATCTTTGCAGTCCAAATATTCAGAAAAATGTTTTCAAAAATAATAGTACACAGAGTCGGAAATAAGATCAACGGAGATTCGCTGACACTTTCCCAGGAGGAATTGAAGCTGGAAGAAGGAATGGCAGAAATGCTTGAAGACTACTTTTTAGGTTCTTTTAAATCGGAAGAAACTTTTCATTTTTACAGTGATACTTACCTGGTGAATAATCCGGTTTACAGTGCGGTATCTGAGATTTTTGAGGATAAATCCAAGTTTATCTGGGAATCTGAGAATATTGCAAAACACCTTTTTGAAGCGGCAGAAAACCCAAGAGTTCAGAGTGGAGAACTTTTTATCGTTCTTTTTGAAGATGAAAGTGACCGTCCTGACAGGGTGGATAAAATCGGGATCTTTAAAACAGAGAAGAGAGAATCTTTCCTGAAAATAAATCCGGCAGAAGAAACATTTGATATTGAAAAAGACCAGGGAATCGGGTTATCTAAAATTGATAAAGCGGCTTTGATCTACAACAACAATAAAGAAACAGGATATGTACTTTCCGTAGTAGACAACAACAAAAACGGAGATATGTATTACTGGTTCGAAGATTTCCTGAAAGTAAAACAGCGTGATGATGAATATTTCCACACGCAGGAAGCTTTGATGGTGTATAAAGATTATATCACAAAACAGCTTCCCCAGGAATTTGAAGTTTCCAAAGCGGATCAGGCAGATTTCCTGAATAAGTCTATCAATTTTTTCAAGGAAAAAGAAGAGTTTAAGCTGGATGAATTTGCCAATGAGGTATTGGGAGATGAGCATGTGATTGAAAGTTTCGTGAACTTTAAAACAGACTACGAGCAGGATATGCAGGTGAATATCGCGGAGGAATTCCCGATTAGCGAAGCAGCGGTAAAAAAGACACAGAGACACTTTAAAAGTATCATTAAACTAGATAAAAACTTTCACATCTACATCCACGGAGACAGACAAAAAATCGAAATGGGTGAAGATGACAAAGGAAAATATTACAGACTTTATTTCGAAAAAGAGGTATAAAAAAGAAGTCGGTCATTCCATTATAATATCATAACTTTATCAGACCACACAAAATAACAGTTATGAAATTCATGATCATTTTCTGGGCCGTCTATATCCTTTTTTTCTGTATACCTTTTCCGATATTTATTTATATGATGACTTCGGAAATAACAACAGAACCGAGAAATTCATTGGCTGTGAGCTATGGATATCTCGGTTTTTCTTTAATAGTATGGGGCTATATTCTTGCTTACTTTGTTAATCATCTTTTTATCAAAACCCTCAAAGAAAGAAATACCATTCAATCTATTTTGAGGAACGGTATTCCAAGAGAGGCAAAAATTATTGATTATAAACTTCTGAAATATGATCCGAAATCCAATATCAACATCATTGAGATTGTTCTTTCCTTTGCTAATCTCAGGAATACTCAGATCGAACACAAGATGATGTTTCATGATACAAAACCACTGGAAAAAAGATTTGATACAGGAAATACCATTAAGGTTTTACTCAATCCCAATACCACACAAAGTCCTTATTTTATGTTAGCCGGCCAGCAGACCCAATTTAACTCTTCGGGAATGATGCTTAGAGGTATATTTATCGTACTGATGCTTGCTTATGTGATGGGACTGTATTATTACTTCTACACCAAAGAATCTTTCGATTTTGGATGGAGGTTTCTCACCTTTATGCACCCGATTATTTTCAGTGGACTGATGATCCTTATTTTTGTATTGATTTTCCAGTTTATTTTCGGAAAATATTTTAAGAATGAAAAAGATGAACGTCTTATGTTTACGGGACGAAATGCTAAAGCCAATATCATCAGTGTTAGCCAGACAGGTCTTACGGTGAATGATCAGCCACAAATCATGTTGCAGGTAAGTTTTAAAGATTTCACAGGAACTGAACATATTGCTGTTTACAAGAAAATTGTCAGCCTTTTGAAGCTTTCTTCCATTCCTCAACAAGGAATTATTGAGATTATGTATGATGAGACTGATCCGAAGCAGATTATGATTCCCAGAGGAATTTAGAGAAAGGCAAAAAATGTTGAAAAGTAAATACCATAAATGCAATTTATCTATTATGCATTACCACAAAAAACTAATACAAATATTCATTTTATTTTATAGTGTTTTATTTTATACACAATCATACAAACAGGATACTTTGCGTGGGGAATTTGCCTATCAATTAAAAGCAAAATTCGATACACGGACTGATTATCGGCATGAAGAACAATTCTCATTACAGATAGGAGATAAACGTGCATTTTTTGCAAGTGTTATATCGCTAAAAGGTGATTCGGTAATGGCCACTTCAGGAACAAGGACAAAGAATGCTGATGGCAGTATAACTCTTGGCTGGAAAAAAGGGGTAGTGATTCCAAAAACAGGTTTATCTTTTACCATAATTCAATCCAACGAAAATATACAATATTTTAGATCAGCAGGAATGTCTTTACTTACCTATAAAGAACCAATAATAAAGAATTGGAGGCTTGTGGATGAGACCAAAGTAGTCAATACAATTATTTGTAAAAAAGCAGAAGTTACTTTTAAAGGCAGGAACTGGATAGCATGGTATTCTCCTGGAATTCCGCTGCCTTACGGTCCATATAAATTTAGCGGATTACCAGGACTGATTGTCAAAATAACCGATGATAAAGGAGATTTTGATTTTGAACTGGTAAAATCTATACCTGCATCTAAATTAAATGGTAAATTAATTACCATTAAAAAGAGCAGATATACATATGCGATAGAAACCACACAACAAAAATTAAAGCAAGCAATTAGAAATAATGAAGCCAATGCCGCTGCTGTACTCGCAAGTTATGGAACAACCATTATACAAGGTCAAGAAATGATAAGGCAAAGACAAAAAGAACGAGAAGAAAACAAAAAATACGAAAACCCATTAGAATTGGAAAAAGATTAGCTATTACTAATCTTTTTTTTCGTTTGCTAATATCTATTCGTCTTTTTACGTTATTCATTATCTTTGACCTCCTTAACCTAAATCATATGAAAACAACACTTGTCGATTTAACAAAACCGATTCAGTATAATGCAGGAGACCCATGGTTCATGAGGGTGAAAATCAAACATAAAGCCCATAGAAAATCACATTGGTTGATCCGTCTTGCATTGAGGCTTCCATCAAGGCTTTTTCCTAAAAACTGGACAGGCTGGGCAGATGACACCATCAAAAATATGGGACTTCATGCTACAACACATATTGATGCTCCCTGGCATTATGGCCCTGTAGTGGAAGGAAAGCCTGCTAAAACGATAGACCAGATTCCGCTGGAGTGGTGCTATGGAGACGGAATTGTGATTGATTGTACACATAAAGAAGATTTTGTTGCTATCACTGTTGAGGATTTGAAAAAAGATCTCGATAAAAACGGAATTACCATTCAGGAAGGAAATATTGTTCTGATCAGAACGGATCGTGACAAAATGATGGGAACTCCGGATTTTGTGGAAAAAGGAACGGGGATGAGTAAAGAAGCTACAGAATGGCTGATTGATCAGGGCGTAAAAGTAATGGGAATTGATCAGTGGGGCTGGGATCTTCCTCTGAAATATATGGCTCAGAAAGCGAAAGAACTCAATGATCCTGAATTCTTCTGGGAAGGGCATCGTGTAGGCATCGAAAAAGAATATTTACACATCGAACAGCTTACGAACCTAAGTGCATTACCTCCATCCGGATTTAAAATCTGTGTTTTTCCATTGAAGATTGTTGGTGGTTCTGCTGCTCCGGCGAGAGTAGTCGCGATGATGGATGCATAGAAAGAATTTTTTCACCTTTAAAAAATAAAAAAGGCGGATTTGATTAATTTCAAATCCGCCTTTTTGTCTGTTATCTTTGTTTTCTCAGATTAATTTTTCTTCCTGAAAAACAAAGCTCTGTTATACTCAAAATTCATTCTTGCGATATTCAGGACGGAAATTCCTTGTGGACATTCCACTTCGCAGGCTTCCGTATTGGAACAGTGCCCGAATAATTCCGTATCCATTTGAGTAATCATATCCAAAACTCTCTTGCTTCGTTCTTCTTTCCCTTGAGGAAGGAGTGCCATGTGGGTGATTTTTGCAGAGGTGAATAAAGCTGCACTTCCGTTTTTACAGGTGGCAACACATGCTCCACACCCGATACACGCAGCAGAATCAAAAGCTTCCTCAGCCGTCTGGTGAGTCACCGGAATGGAAGTAGCATCAGGTGCCTGACCTGTATTCACCGATACAAAACCTCCCGAAGATATAATTCTGTCAAAAGCAGAACGGTCTACTTTTAAATCTTTTTTCACCGGAAAAGCTTCAGAACGGAAAGGTTCTATCAGGATGGTTTCCCCATCTTTAAAAGACCGTAAATGAAGCTGGCAGGTGGTGGTATTTTTCAAAGGGCCATGGGCAATACCGTTAATCATCATCCCACATTGTCCGCAGATTCCTTCACGGCAGTCGTGATCAAACTCTACAGGCTCATCTCCTTCAATGATCAGTTTTTCATTTAAGGTATCCAGCATTTCTAAGAAAGACATATGAGAATTCAATCCTTTCAGGTCATAACCTACCAGTTTTCCTTCACTTTTTTTGTCTTTCTGTCTCCATATCTTAAGATGTAAATCCATAATTTTCTGTTTTTTATTTGTAACTTCTTACCGTTGGCTGAATCTCTTCAAAGATCAGAGGTTCTTTAATCAGTTCAGGTTCTCCATTTTCACCTTTCCATGCCCATGCAGAAATAAATTGGTATTCCGCATCATTTCTCATGGCTTCTCCATCGGGAGTCTGAAATTCTTCTCTGAAGTGAGCTCCGCAGGATTCATTACGGGTTAAGGCATCGTAGCACATCAGTTCTCCTATTTCGAAATAATCGGCTACACGGCCTGCTTTTTCCAGCTCGGTATTCATTTGATCTCCCTGTCCGGAAACTCTTACGTCTTTGTAGAATTCCTGTTTCAGTTTTCGGATTTCCTGAATGGCATATTTCAGGCCTTCTTCATTTCTGGCCAGCCCGCAGTAATCGTACAGGAGTTTTCCTAATGTTTTGTGGAAATAATCAACGGTTTTGGTTCCTTTGATATTGATGAATTCATTAATCTGTTCTTTAACGGCCTTTTCAGCCTGTTCAAATTCAGGAGTATCCGGTGAAATTTTTCCGGTGTGAATTTCATCAGCCAGATAATTGGCAATGGTGTAAGGAGCGATGAAATATCCGTCTACAGAAGCTTGGAGAAGGGAATTTGCTCCCAGTCTGTTGGCTCCGTGATCGGCAAAATTAGCCTCGCCTAAAGCAAACAATCCCGGTACAGTAGTCATCAGTTCATAATCTACCCAAAGTCCGCCCATGGAGAAGTGGGCAGAAGGAGAGATCATCATGGGTTCTTTATACGCGTCATATCCTGTTATTTTAAGATACATATCGAATAAGTTTCCATATTTTTCCTTAATCTTATCTTTTCCCTGTTCCTGAATTGCTTTTGAAAAATCAAGGTATACTGCATTTTTCAAAGGTCCGATTCCGAAGCCGGCATCAATTCTTTCTTTGGCTGCACGGGAAGAAATATCCCTTGGAGCAAGGTTTCCGAAAGCCGGATATCTTCTTTCAAGATAATAATCCCTTTCATTTTCAGGAATATCATTCGGAAGTCTGTTTTCTCCTTCTTTTAACGGAACCCAGATTCGGCCGTCATTACGTAATGATTCAGACATTAAGGTAAGTTTAGACTGATAATCTCCGGATTGAGGAAGCGAAGTAGGGTGTACCTGAATCCAGCTTGGAGAAGCCATTAATGCTCCTTTTTTATGGGCTCTCCATATGGCAGAGCCGTTACATCCCATGGCAAGGGTAGACAGGTAGTAGATTTTTCCATAGCCACCTGTTGCTAATATGACAGCATGGGCTGCATGTCTTTCAATGTCTCCTGTGTCTAAATTCCTTACGATAATTCCTCTGGCTTTACCGTCAACAGTAACCAGATCCAGCATTTCATGTCTTGAAAACAATTGTACAGAACCTTTTCCAACCTGTCTCATCAAAGCCTGATAAGCACCCAGAAGAAGCTGTTGTCCCGTTTGTCCTCTCGCATAAAAAGTACGGCTTACCTGAACTCCTCCGAAGGAACGGTTGTTCAGATATCCGCCATATTCCCGTCCGAAAGGTACGCCCTGGGCCACTGCCTGATCGATAAGGTTCAGAGAACATTCTGCCATACGGTATACATTGGCTTCACGGGCTCTGAAGTCTCCTCCTTTCAAGGTGTCTACAAACATTCTGTAAACACTGTCGCCATCGTTTTTATAGTTTTTGGCAGCATTTACACCTCCCTGTGCTGCCACGGAGTGCGCTCTTCTCGGGCTGTCCTGAAAACAGAATGATTTCACATTATAGCCCATTTCTCCCAGAGAAGCTGCAATTGAGCTTCCCGCCAGTCCTGTTCCAACAACAATGACATCCAGCTTTTTACGGTTGGCAGGATTAACGAGTCTTGCTTTCTTTTTATAATTTTCCCATTTATGTTCCAATGGGCCTTGTGGTATTTTTGAATCTAAAATCATGACCGTTCTGTTTATTGGTAAGTAAAGTATACATAGATGGGCATCAACGCAAAACCTACACAGATAATGATTGAATAAGCAATTCCGATAGTTTTGAACCATTGTACGAACTTAGGATGATATAATCCCAGGGTTCTTACAGCACTGTGTATTCCATGAATCAGGTGATAACACAAAGCGATCATTGATACAACATAAATGATAACGTACCACCATTCTTTAAAGACATTCACTACCAGGATGTAGAGATCTTTATTTCCGTTCTCATCCAAAGGAGGATTTCCGAATTTGTAGATATACCAGAAGTTCTGGAAATGGATCACCAGGAAAATCAGAATTAATGTTCCGAGAATTCCCATATTTCGGGAAGCCCATTTGCTGGCTCTTCCGCGTCTGTCAGACTGATAACCGCCACCGGATTTTTTATTTTTTAAAGTAATAATCAGTCCGTCTACAGCATGCAGAATAATACTGGTATACAAAACGTAAGAAACTATTTTGATGACTATATTTCCTGATAAAAAATGCGAATACGCATTAAACTGCAGGTGTGCCTGCTCTTGCGGAAGGAAAAGCTGAAGATTTCCAAGGAAATGAATCAACAGGAAGAATCCCAAAAAGAGTCCGGTAAGGCACATCAGCATTTTTCTTGACAATGTTGATAACATATTTTTGATTTAATGATTAATAATATCCTAAGACTTTCATCCACAATCCTCCTACAACCATATAAATGATCAATAGAACGATTCCTATTTCAAGACCTCTGAGCCACCAGACCTTCAGATCTACATATCCGCTTCCGAAATATACCGGAGCAGGACCGTGGCCGTAATGAGTCAATACCCCGTAAATGGAACCCATGAAACCAAGCATCATCGCCAATAACATAGGAGGAATTCCCAAAGAAACGCCTACACCCAGCAAGGCTGCATACATAGCGGCTACGTGAGCGGTAGCACTTGCAAAAATATAGTGACTGAAGAAATACACGACAATAATAACCGGAAAGGCTACCTGCCAGCTCAATCCTCCGATCTGTACTTTGATCAGGTTACTGAACCAGCCAATGAAACCCAATTCATTTAAAGAACTCGCCATCATTACCAATACGGCAAACCAAACGATGGTATCCCATGCTCCTTTTTCACCTTTTACATCTTCCCAGGTTAATACTGAGGTTAGCAATAATAAGGTTAATCCGATGAAAGCTGTTGTGGTAGCATCAATGGAAAGTGCTCCACCAAATATCCAAAGGACTAATAAGATAAAGAATGCCAGCAGCATCAGCCATTCGTTTCTGGAAATAGGTCCCATTTCTTTTAATTTCTCAGCCGCCATTTTCGGAGCATCTCCTGTTTTTTTCAATTCAGGCGGATACAATTTGTATAATACCAAAGGAACCACAAAGAAGGCTACCGCACCGGGAATGAAACCTGCTGCTGCCCATGACATCCATGTAATATCAATACCAAGGTTAGCCGCAAACTTCTGGCACATCGGGTTACTCGCTGTCCCGGTAAGGAACATGGAAGAAGCGATGAGGTTCATATAGTAGCTGTTTAAAGTCAGGAATGATCCTAATTTTCTATGGGTTTCAGGCTTTTCCGGAACGGAATCAAAGCTTATCGCCATAGATTTCATGATAGGATAAATAATCCCGCCACCTCTTGCTGTGTTACTCGGAATGGCAGGAGCCAGACAAACATCTGCAAGTCCTAATCCGTAAGCCAGTCCCAACGAGCTTTTACCAAAAACTCTGATGAATAAAAATGCGATACGGTTTCCCAATCCTGTTTTGATAAATCCTCTGGCAATAAAGAATGAGATCCCGATCAGCCAGATTACTTTATCTCCAAAACCAGACAGCGCTTTGGTAATAGATTTTCCTGCATCTCCCGGTGCAACCACCTGGGTAAGGGCTGTAAAACCAATGGCCATCATACACATAGTTCCCATTGGAGCCGCTTTAAGGATGATTCCTAAAATGGTTGCCGCAAAGATCGCAAACAGATGCCAGGCATTCTCTGCAACACCTTCCGGAGCAGGAATGAACCATATGATTAACGCAACAACAAATGTGATCGCTACGTTTTTGATATTAATTTCTTTCATGATACTAACTATTTAATCATTTAAAATCTACTTTGTACCTGGACAATGAATAGATTGTTATTGTATTGTGATGTGTTTTCTACCTGATGTTTGTAGCGATCAAACTGTACTCCCAGCTGAATTCTTGCGCCGTAGTTTTTCAGGAATTCCAATCCGAACATCGGAGTAATCGTTTGTCTTGGGTTGGATGCCATTCTGAAATTGGTATCAAGATATTCGTAGCGGCAGGATAATTCGAAGGCACTAAGATTTTTATGGTTGATCTCATATCTTAGGTTCGGAAGAAAATAAGCGCCACGGATCAGATATTGGTCTGGGTTATCAGGTCTTAATTCAGGTGCAATAGAATTATACAGAACGTGGTTGGTTGCCTGTTTGGCTTCCAGCTGCATATCAAGACTCCATTTAGGATCAAAATGGATCAGTGAACTCAGGTCTACACCCAAGGCGTATACTTTTTTGCTGAAAACTTCTCCGATACCGCCATTCAAACCTACATTGAAGTTGTATTTTTTTGATAATCCGAAAACAAGGCGGGTAGAATACTGCTTTCCGTTGTCATTATCATTAACCTGATTTTTTCCATTTCCATTTACTACCGAAACAGCATATTGGAAAGGAATTTCTCCTAGTTGAAGCTGTCCTGTAGCAGACATTCCGATCTGGAAACTTGTCCATCCCAGTTTTCCAAATTCGGTATACTGATTAGACCAGTCTAAAGATTTAATAATATCAATAGGATAAGTCTCTTCAATACCAAACCAGGGCCTGAACTGTCCTACGGTAATTGCTAATTTAGGATTGAAAGTGTACTTCAGATAAGCGTTTTCAAGAACTCTGCTTTTGGGGTCATTTTTAAAATCGGCAAGATTGGCCAGAACAACAACTTCTGTACGTTTGCTGATCTGTGCCCGAACCTGAACTCTCATGTACTTGAGCATGAAATTATTATCAGTTCCGGAACCATCAGTGTGGTGAAGTCCGTTTACATCAACATCTTTACTCATCCCTACAAGATAACGCGCCTGAAAAAGGCCTTTGATCTGCAGCTGCGGATATTTTACATTATCTTTTTCCTGTGGAGGAGGTGTGGTCTTCAGAGAATCCTGACTTTGTGCATAAGCGGATAATCCGCAGGCCAGCATGCACAGGATCAGGCTTTTCTTTTTAATCGAAAAAAAGGCCATATCTATTTTGTTTTTTTATTGTGAATTTTATTGTGCCACAACTGCTTGCTTGCCTCGTCAATATTTGATTTTCAGAATATTGTTTAATTGTAACGTGGATTGCTCAGGATATTCTAAGCACGAGCATTTTTTGTGGTAAAATATCTATTTTAATCCTAGGAACGTGAACGGTGCAGACTCTTTAAACTCCGCATTGGATTTTCCGTTATAGGTGCGGTTGTTGCTAAGATCCAGCTTCATCACTTTTCCTTTAGTGCTCAGATCAAAATCTTTAAGATCTACCCAAAACGTGTTGGGAGTGAAAACCGTTTCAAAATAATACACCAGATTTTTCTGATCCGAAACAGAACGCCATCTTGTAGAGGAAATATTAGGTTCTGTAGCAGACGTAATCCCGTAAGGAACAGAGCAGTTTCTGATTACACTGAAAACACTGGCTACTGCTGTGCGGGTGTCTGCAGTCTGAGGAATCGCATTGATATAATATGACGCTCTTACGAAACGGTCTGCTGCTCGATTGGTTCCCGGAAGCATTACCGTTCCCGGAATACCTTTCCAGTAATTGTTAAGTGCTAACTGCTCTTCAAATACAGGAGAGTTTGTCATTACCGTATAAGATGGGTCATGATGAATAACCAGTTTTCCGTCAATATATTCAAATACAGCATTGTCACCTGAAGCGTCAGAAATGGAAAGATGGACAGTTGTAAATCTTTCTGTTCCCGGAATATAATCACTCACAATAACGAAAGGTTCTTTGCGTGAAAATTCTACGGCTTCTTTTACTGTCGCGAAATTATCAAGATAATATTGTGCCCATAATGAAATGGCTATTCCCTTTTTGCTTCCTTTTCCATCGAACTTTGGGTATTGGGATTCTCCTAACCAAAGCAGGTTGGCAACCAGCCCTTTTTCGTTCATCCCATCTGCTGAAGCAATGTCCCATGAAGAACTGATGAGACTTCCATATTTGGCGGTCCATTTTACAGATTGGGGTCCTACCTGTCCGTTGCGGTCTATTCCTTTGGGTAACACCCATAAGTTGGCCGGAATCTCATCACGCCAGTCCATAGAACGGGCTGTAATAACAGTGTTTTGAGGTCCTTTGTAAACGACTCTTGTACAGGCTTCGGATGGATTCCATAATCCTATAGAGAGGATCAGAGAAAATAAAATTAATGGGAACTTTTTCATAATAGTATTATTTGAATTTAAATTTTGTATTGAATTTATTATGAATAATTCAATGGATTCTTGTCATATTCATTAATTGGTGATATAAATTTAGCGAAAATTGTCTAAATAAAACAATTAATAAGGTTAATAATGTGTAATCCATGTTATGAATCATGGTTAAAGATGAAAAGGTTTGATTGTTGGATTTTTTTTTGTATATTTTAAAGAAATGACATAAAAAAGGGGTCGAAATAAAGAATATCTTAATAAGTTTTTATGTTTTTTGATGAGGTATTTCCCGTAAATACTTGTCGGAAGGGTATCTAAAATTAGATACCACAAAGTAAAAAGGTGTTCAAAAAAAAAACTATATTTGATAGATAGACTGAAAAGATATATGAATTTTATAGAATGCCATGAAGAACCTATCCATATTCCGGGTTCTATACAGAGTTTTGGTTATTTAATTGGCATTGATGCAGAATCCCACACCATTACTTTTTTTAGCAGGAATATTGCGGATCTATTTAAAATCGGGAGTTCAGAAGAACTGTTCGGAAGAAAGCTTAATGACTTTCCTGAAAGTTTTCAAAGTATTATTGATTCAGAAATCTATACTTCACTGGACAAGTTTACCAGACGTAAGAATGAAACGTATTTCGATAAAATTTTTATAAATGATAAAGAGTATCATTTTTCTGTTTTCAGAAGTGAGCTTTATATCTTTCTGGAGTTTGAAGAGGTGATCATTAATCCCAATAAACGAATTTCCAATAAGTATGATAACTTTTACATCATTGACAATGGAAAGGAACTCTGGAATCATCTTCTGGAAACCCTTTCAAAGGTGGTAAACTATGACCGTATGATGGTCTATAAATTCATGATGGACGGCTCCGGTAAAGTGATTGCCGAAAGAAAAAATGAGGATATGGAAAGTTTCCTTGGGCTGCATTATCCTGAGTCTGATATTCCGAAACAGGCACGTGATCTTTATTTAAAAAAAAGAAAAAGAATTTTCAGCAATGTATATGCGGATAATGTTCCTGTTGTAAGCAGAATCCCAGACAGTATTGATCTTACCTTTTCAGCATCCAGAGGGATGTCACCAGTTCATGCGCAGTATCTGAAGAATTCCGGCGTAGCTTCAAGTTTTAGCGTTTCCATTATTATTGATGATCATCTCTGGGGATTGGTAACCTGCCAGAATGTAGAACCTAAGCATATAGATCTTGAAGACAGGGTACAAGCCGGAATTTTTACTACGCTTGCTGCTAATGCCTATTCATCTTTTAAATCTAAAAACGAACTGAATTACCGTTTGGAACTGAATGATAAAATATCTCAGTTGAAAACAGAGTTTTTAAAACATCATAATCTGTTTGATTCTCTTATTGAATGTAAAACGGAGATCAGAAAGTTACCTGAAGCAGACGGGCTTGCCATTGTTTCGGATGAAAATATAATAACAGACGGCAATACTCCTGATCTGGAAAATATCGGAAGAATTGCACAATGGGCTCTTGGCAATACCCAGGATCATATCTATGTGAGCAGAAATTTTCTTAAAGATTATGTTGAAGAACTGGAGCTGACTGAAAATACAGCAGGAATTGCCATCTATTTTATTGAAAGGGACAAAAATGAAATGCTGATCTGGTTCAGAAAAGAGTTTGATGAGCATATCAACTGGGCAGGAAATCCGGAGAAAAAAGTAAGTGTATTTTCTCAGAATGGAGAAGAAAGACAAATGATATCACCGAGAACTTCATTCCGTATTTTTACAGAAAATATTAAAGGTCATTCTAAAAGATGGAATTCCAGAAGTGTTGATGCAGTAAAGGCTGTAAGAGATTTGATTTTGGAAACTTCCCATAAAAATTATAATGCCATTAAAAGGCTTAATGATGAGCTTAAAAAAGTGAATGAGGAACTTGACAGTTTTTCCTATACAATCTCTCATGACCTGGGAACTCCTCTCACTGTAATGAAACTGAATGCACAAATGCTTCTGGGAAATCTTGCTGATGATTCGGAAAAAAGTAGAACCAAGATCAATTCAATTATTGAGGAAATCGACAATATGGCAGAAATGATGCATGATGTACTGCAGCTCAGCCGCGCCAAACACAGTGAAATCCAGCTTGAAAGTCTGAAAACAGCTCATACGATTGAGAAAATTTCTGAAAATGCCAAGATAACCTATGACAGTCCCAACAGTGAAATTATCATTAAAGAATGCCCTGATGTATTGGCTGATAAAACCATGCTTCATCAGGTATTTTTGAATATCATCAACAATGCTGTGAAATATTCTTCCCATAAAGTTCTTCCAAAAGTGGAAATTGAAGGATCTGAGGACGGGCAGACCATTATTTACAGGATCTCAGACAACGGTATTGGTATTCCTGCGGAGGAAAAACATAAGATGTTCAAAATCTTTAACAGGATGGATAATGCCAAGAAATTCAAAGGAAACGGAGTAGGATTGTCTATTGTACACCGCATCATGAAAAGATTGGGAGGAAATGTAGATTTTGAAAGCAACAGTGAAGGCACTTCCTTTATTTTAACATTCAAAAAGCCTTATATTTGAGAAACTTTTAAAACGTTATGTATGGTATCAGAATATCTTAAACAGAATACGGCAGATTATCACGATGCGGCAGAAAAACTTTTTAATTCTGAAAAGATTTTCAATAAAACCTTCACTTTAGAAGATTATAAAAAAATCATTCATACCAATTACCTGATGCTTCTTCACAGCGAAGATAAAATATTCGGCAGCCTTTCTGATAAGTATGCATCAAAACTTCAGCTTGATGAAAGAAAGAAGCTATCCCTTATTGAAAAAGACCTGAAAAGTCTCTCTCTCGAAAATCAGGAAGTTGCTCATCCTCTTGAATTCAATAACGAGCATGAAGCACTTGGAGCGATGTATGTGATTGAAGGATCTACCCTTGGAGGAAATGTAATTGCAAAACAGCTTTCTAAAACGGAGGGTTTTGATGAGGTTACTTTCAACTTTTTCGGATGCTATCAGGAGAATACAGGGCCAATGTGGAAAAATTTTAAGGAAGTTCTGGATACGGAAGTTGCTGAAGAAAACTATAATGATGTGCTTTCAGGAGCGAAAAAACTCTATACGTTTTTACTGAGCGTCAACTAATTTATTTTAATTCTAATTAAATTCCTGAAAAATTGCGCATTTTTTCAGGAATTGTTAAATTTGGAGAGTTTCAAATTTAAACTTAACTAACAAAAAATAATTTTTAAAAAGTAACAATATGAAAGTAACTGTAGTAGGTGCAGGCGCTGTAGGAGCAAGCTGTGCAGAATACATCGCAATGAAGAACTTCTGTTCAGAAGTAGTTTTGGTAGACATTAAAGAAGGGTTTGCTGAAGGGAAAGCAATGGATTTGATGCAGACAGCATCTCTTAACGGATTTGATACAAAAATTACGGGTACAACAGGAGATTACAGCAAAACTGCAGGTTCTCATGTAGCAGTAATCACTTCAGGGATTCCAAGAAAACCTGGGATGACAAGAGAAGAATTGATCGGTATCAATGCTGGTATCGTGAAAGAAGTTACTGAAAACTTAGTAAAACATTCTCCGGAAGTAATCATCATCGTGGTTTCTAACCCAATGGATACGATGGCTTACCTTGTTCACAAAACTTCAGGTCTTCCTAAGCACAAAATCATCGGAATGGGTGGTGCATTAGATTCTGCAAGATTCAAATACAGATTGGCTGAGGCATTAGAAGCTCCAATTTCTGATGTGGACGGTATGGTAATCGCTGCTCACAGTGATACAGGTATGCTTCCGTTATTGAGCAAAGCGACAAGAAATGGGGTTCCTGTAACTGAGTTCTTAAGTGATGAGCAACAAAAATATGTAATCGAAGAAACTAAAGTAGGAGGAGCTACTCTTACTAAATTATTAGGAACTTCAGCCTGGTATGCTCCAGGTGCAGCAGTTTCTGTAATGGTTCAGGCTATTGCATGTGACCAGAAGAAAATGATTCCTTGTTCTTTAATGCTTGAAGGTGAATACGGACAAAACGATATCTGCTTAGGTGTTCCGGCTATCATCGGAGCAAACGGAGTAGAATCAATTGTAAACGTGACATTGACTGCTGAAGAGCAATTGAAATTCGCTGAAGCTGCCAATGCAGTAAGAGAGGTGAACGGAGATTTGAAATTCTAATCATTGACTGCTTTTAAGCAGGATTAAAATACATAAAGAGGCTGACCAAACTTTTTGGACAGTCTCTTTATTTTGGAATATAAGGCTGGCTCATTTCAACTTTTCAAAGTTCCGTAATCTTTTCAAACAGCTTAGGATAAGCTGTTACAAATCCCGCTTCATCAATTGAAATTTCTGCTTTAAAATCATTTTCGATATTTTCATACAGGTATTTATTAATGGCTGTCCGACTGTATTGCTGTTGAACAGGTTTGATATGATCGTTTAAAACATCAATATAAATAACATCAATCTTCTGAGAATCGTTTTCTGAAAGTTTCAAATTGTTGATGGGTAGAGTATTGGTAAAGGGTGTCAGAGAAATATCTATAAATTTAAAATCATTGAATTCCGGATTTACAAGATTATTGATTTCCCATTGATTTTGGATTCTTTTTCCTGTAAGTGTTCTTTTAATTGTATTGACTTCAGATTCTATCAAAAAATCCTGAACGATCCAGTCTTTATCAATGTGAATTTTATACTCTGTATTATATATTTTATCCTCAAGACAGCCGATGATTTTTGATTCTACCGTATAGTTTTTATCATCAGATTGTAAATTAAAATATTCAAGAGATTGATAAAATATTCCTTTCCAGATCAATGTTTTCATAATGATATTCTTTGATGTATTATTACAAGATGCAAGTTAATGAATGCTAAGGCTGATTACAAAAAAAGAGCGGTAAAAACCGCCCTCAACAAAATTTTATCTGACAAATATTTTTTACATATAAACGCATCCGCATCCTGTTTCCCATTCCTGGCAAAGACGCATAGGTTCATTGCATCCGGGGTTGCCGCCGCCGCCGGAAACTCTGTAACAGGTACCGCCACTACAATAGTAAGAGCCTATAGTGGGCGGACAATTACCATCCATGTCACACAATGCATAAGGAGTGTCGCCACCACTGATCAGAACCAGCTGATTTCTCTTGAGCTTTTTCAGGTTTTTCATAGTAGTTATTTTTTAATTTGTTGATTACTAATGTATAAAATTTTCAACACACTAACAAGTGTTTTAATGTGTTTAGAAAAATTATTCTATATCTAAGGTCATAAAAAGCGCAATTTCCTCTGCATTTTCATATAATCTTGTATTCAGTCCTGTAATATTGAATCCCATTCTTCTGTAAAACTGTATCGCAGGATAGTTCGTATTCTGGGTTTCCAGCTCAATCACTCTGCTGTTTAATTTCCTGGCTTCTTTAATGGCACTTTTAATCAGCATGATCCCGATTCCCTGTCTTCTGTATTTTTCGTTGATCAGGATATTTTCAATATAAAAACTGTTGTTCCATATTCTTTGTTCACAGATGATCCAGCCTGCGATTTCTCCATCCACGTAGGCTCCGAAGGAATTTCCCTGTTCAATGATGGTATTCAATTCTTCAAGATCTTCGGAAGTCGTTTCCCAGATTTTGTTGTATGGTAAAGCTTTTTCTTTCAGAATAAACTCAAAAGAACCTCCAACTTCTATGGAGGAAACCCCATATCTTATGTTCGTTGTATAACCATTATGCCCCCAATTTAAGGTGGGATCAAAGGTGAGTTTTTGTAATCTTCTTATTTCCAAATCAGTTCGTTTTACGCTTATTGCATTTCAGTACAGATTTCTACAAGGTAGTTGTTGGGATCTTTGATATATGCTGTTTTTTGTCCCCATGGTTTTATGGCGATATCTTCATAAAGGACGGCTCCGTTTTTTATTGCTTTTTCTACCAAAGTCTCTATATCATCCGTTGTAAATCCCAGTTCCATTCCGAACGGTTTGTCTTCAGTTTTTGCTGTTTTGAATCCTTTTTTAATATTGGAATTAGCCAGGCTTACAGAGGCGAATGACAGACTAGTTTCTCCGGTCAGCAGTTCACCATAATCTTTTTCGGGAGTGATGAATTTTATTTCAGTACCAAAGGTGTTTTTATAAAAATTCATAGACTGTTCTACATCTTCTACATAGAGAATGACATACTTAAATTTGATCATATGATTGAATTTAAATGGTTTTTATTTCTTGTTTATAATATATTCTCCGTCTACCATCAGTTCTATATGAGGCCCGAGTAAAGGGTACTCTTTAAAGCTTCCGAAATGACCGAAATGAAGAGGGTATTTCTGGGTAAGTTGTCTTACTTTACTCCCAAATGAATTAATGTCAACCTTCTGAAAAAAATCTTTTCTCTGTCGGCCATTGGTGAAAAAGAGCATCAGGTTACAATGATCTTTACAATCGAAATCATTATAGTAAAATACATGGATGTTTTCCTCTCTACATATCGATACTAAGTCATCAATAAGCCTCTGTTTGTATGGTAAAGGAAGATTGCAATCAATTCTGGCAGCATAATTTTCTGCATTACTTTTTTTGAAATCCGAACCCACCATCTGAATGAAACGGTGTTCTATATTTTTGAATTCGTCTCTTTCCGGAGCAAAACTTTTGGTGGATTGAATGGTAAAAGGAATGCTGAAATCCAATGATACAGCATTTTCCCGGATTAATAGTTTTTCTATTTCCAATGCAAACTGAAAGTGGAAATCAAAAAGCATATAGTCACCGATATTGATGACGATTTGATTTTCATCGATATTCAGGTGTAAATATGTTCTTTTAAAACCTGATTTTAGCGCTTCCAGCTGATGGACAAAATCATCTGTATTTTCCACCCGTATTCTGGCGGTCAATTCAGCAGGGGTATCGGCATGTCCTCCAAGTCCCGGATAGAATTTGAAAAACTGAAAGTCATATAAATGATCCGGGAATTTGAAATACCAGTATACACCTAAAATCATAAAAGATTGGTTGATAATTGTACAATAATCAAATTTAAGTAAAATTTCACACTTCAAAACTTTCAAAACCCTTAAATTTGTCACCAATAAAAATTTACTTGGATGCTTAGGAACATTTCAATTGCGGCAGCTACTTTATTCTCCGTAGTTACAATCAATGCACAGAAGAACAGAAATACCCAACTTGAAAGACCCAAATTAGTTGTGGGGCTGGTAGTAGACCAGATGCGTTGGGACTATTTATACCGTTTTTATGGTAAGTATGGAAATGATGGTTTCAAAAGACTTTTGAATACAGGATATTCTTTAAATAATGTACATATTCCTTATGTTCCTACCATTACGGCTTTGGGACATACATGTATCTATACGGGATCTGTACCGGCAATTCACGGGATTGCAGGAAACGACTGGACGGATAAAGAAACGGGTAAAGGAGTTTATTGTACTGCAGATGACAGCGTTCAGCCGGTAGGAACTACCAATATAAAAACGGGAAGCCACTCTCCGAAAAATCTTTGGTCTACCACAGTAACTGACGAATTGAGACTGGCAACAAACTTCCAGGGAAAAGTAGTGGGGGTTTCCTTGAAAGACCGTGCTTCCATTCTTCCTGCAGGACACACTCCAAACGGAGCTTTCTGGTTTGATGACAGTACGGGGAATTTCATTACCAGTACATGGTATATGAATGATCTTCCGCAATGGGTAAAATCATTCAATTCTCAGAATCTTCCTGAAAAATTAGTAGCCAATGGCTGGAATACTTTACTTCCAATCAATGAATATACAGAAAGTGCACCGGACAATTCTCCCTGGGAAGGTTTGCTGGGAAGTGCAAAAACACCTACTTTCCCTTACAGTAATTTAGCAAAAGACTATCAGACTAAAAAAGATAACATCCGTTATACGCCTTTCGGAAATACATTGACATTGAAACTGGCAGAAGCTTCTGTAGAAGGTGAAAAACTGGGTGGAGATAATATCACAGACTTTTTAGCCATCAACCTGGCATCTACAGATTATGCAGGCCATAAATTCGGACCAAATTCTATTGAAGTAGAAGATGTTTATATCAGATTAGATCAGGATCTAGCTGAATTTTTTAAGTATCTTGATTCAAAGGTAGGAAAAGGAGAGTATACCGTTTTCCTTTCTGCCGACCATGGTGGAGCACATTCTGTGGGATTCCTTAAAGAACATAAAATCCCGACAGGTTTCTTCGGAGAAGATGCGGAAAAGAATCTGAACCAGAAACTGAAAGAGAAATTTGCGGCAGATAAACTGGTTAATGCCATTGATAACTACCAGGTTTATTTTGACAGAAAAGTATTGGCAGATAATAAGCTTGAGCTGGATGATGTAAGAAACTTTGCTGTAAAAGAAATTGAGAAAGATCCTACCGTTTTATATGCTGTTTCTGTAGACAAAGTTCAGGAGTCAAGCATTCCGGAGCCAATCAAACAAAGAATTATTAATGGCATCAACAGACAGAGAAGTGGAGATATCCAGTTAATTTCTCATGACTCTATGCTTCCGCCATATTCTAAAACAGGAACTACACACAGCGTATGGAATTCTTACGATTCTCATATTCCGTTGATCTTTATGGGATGGGGAGTAAAACAGGGAGAAAGCAATAAGGAATATCATATGACAGATATTGCTCCAACAGTATCTTCTCTATTGAAAATTCAGTTCCCAAGCGGAAATGTAGGAAACCCGATTACCGAAGTTATTGGTAAATAATTAATTAAACGTTATTTCATGATATATAGCTGCTTTCAACTGGAAGCAGCTATTTTATTATTCATTTCCCATCAGATTTTGAATCTGGCGTTTTCCTGAGAAAGGATTCCCGGTCTTAAAAGATACTATCTGTTTCTAATCCCTATTTTTTGGCATATACACATAAAAAACTATCTTTGCAAAAATTTTGGTTTCCAGTATTTTGGAATGAAAAGGGAATCGGGTGTAACTCCCGGACTGTCCCCGCAACTGTAAATCGCAACAAAAGTTTCTGCAAAAAACCACTGTATATAACGGGAAGGTGCAGAATGCGAAAGTCAGGAGACCTGCCAGAGTTGTAATCATAAAAACATATTGCTTTCGGAGGAAAAGTAAAAAGGAATGGATATAAAAAGATCTTTAGTACTGCTTTTTTCATCTTATGGCTGTTTTCTTTTTGGACAAGAGAAGGCCATTGACACTATTTATGTCTTCGACAACCAGATGAACAGGGTGAAGCTTTTTCATCCCGTAAAAACAATTTCCGCAGAAGAGGCCGGGAAAAACTCCAGTAACCTTTCAGAACTCCTGAGATTTCAGTCACAGGTTTATATCAAAGAAAATGGGCGTGGTGCTGTTTCTTCCCCTTCTTTCAGAGGAACTACCGCCCAGCAGACTGCATTTGTATGGAACGGAATTAATATCAATTCTAATTTTTTAGGACAAGGAGATATCAATAATATTGCTTTGTTCGGCTATGATCAGATTGGTATAAAAGCTGGTGGAGGAAGTGTAATCTATGGAAGTGGCGCCATCGGGGGAAGTATTCACCTGAATAATACCCTTGATTTTAATAAAGGTTTCCATGGTTCATTATTTTCAGAAGCCGCTTCTTTTAATACTTATAATAATTTTGTAAAAGGTTCTTACAGCAACGATAAGTTCACTTTTAAAGTTTCTGGCAATCACTCAATAAGTAAAAATGATTATCAGGTTGAGGTGGATAAAAGAAAGACTTACAGTAATGATAACGGACAATATTATAATACGAATATCAATATAGCAACAGCCTATAAAATTGCTCCGCATCATCAGATTTCCTGGATATCAGAATTTTTTAATGGGCAACAACATTATCCTGTTCATTTTGGAGATTTGGAAAACAAAACAAAATATGAAACTCAGAATACCCGAAGTTTACTTTCCTGGGATTGGAGTACTATAAAATTTAGTAACTCATTCAAAACAGCTTATACAGAGGAAAATTTCCAGTACTTTGGTAATATTAACGGTGCTGAAACCAGCGGAGGGGTAGGGAAGAATTATATTCTGAAAAATGATTTTAATTATTTTCTGAATTCAAAGTGGAATGTTAATATTATCGGTGAATTTCAAATTAATAAAGGGAATGGAGCAGGTAGTTCAGGAATTGGAAATATTAACAGAAGTGCAGGATCTATTGCAGGATTACTGCGTTATTTTCCAACAAAAGATTTGCGTTTTGAAGCGGGAATCAAGAAAGATTTTGTAGAAGATATAAGCTCTCCTGTTCTGCTTTCTTTTTCAGGAAAATGGGATATTGTAAAATGGTATGATGCTGAATTCAATTTTTCAAGAAACTTCAGAGCACCATCATTTAACGATTTGTATTGGGCTCAGGGAGGTAATATGAATTTAAAACCGGAAACTTCTTACCAATTTGAATTAAGAAACCACTTTAAAATAGGAGACTTTAAACTTTCCGTCACTCCTTATTACATGAATATCCGGGATATGATCCGATGGTTGAGAACTCCTGCCGGATATTATGGAGCTTCAAATACCAATAGAGTCGAAACATATGGACTGGAATCCCAACTGGAATTTGAGAAAAAACTTGGAAAACATATTTTGAAATCTAATCTTGGATATTCTTATACAAAGTCAACAGATCTTGATATTCAAAAGAAGCTTATGTATGTGCCTCTTCATAAATTTATTGGAAACATAGATTATCAGTATGATTTTGTGAAGGTGTATGTACAAGGGATGTTTAATGGATTAACGTATACAGATTCTAATGAAACCAAGAGTGATGCTTTAGATCCATATTTTGTGATGAATGCCGGTATCAGTACAACTTTCTTTAAAAATTATACACTAGGTTTTAAAATAAATAATATTTTGAATGAAACCTATTATACCATGCTTTCTTATCCATTACCTAAACGAAATTATAGTCTCACTTTAAATATCAATTTTTAAAATAAATTAATTATATATGAATATTAGAAAAATTTTATCTCTTGCATTCGCTTCTATGTTACTTTTCAATGTTTCATGTAGCACAGACAGCAGCTATGAAAGTACTGATGATGGAACGCTTAGATTTGACTCCGGAGTGCTTATCTCCAATGAAGGTGGTTTTACCACTACAACTTCTGAAGTTTCCTTTGTAAGCAATGATCTTACTACAGTATTTAATAAGATCTATGGAATGAGTAATAATAAGGAAGACCTGGGGAAAGTCCTTCAGACTATAGGGTTCAATGGAAACCGTGCTTATCTGGTATGTAATATTCCTAATAAGATTGACATTGTAGACCGTTATACATTCAAGAAACTGACTACTGTAACGGCTAACCTTGATGGTGCAAGATATATTGCTTTTTCAGGAAACCAATATTATGTAACCAACAATAATTTTGATACTCACAAAAGAAAACTTAATATTTATAATATTTCGGATAACTCCTTTGTGAAAAGTATTGATTTTACAAACGCTGCTGAAAAAGTAGTTGAAGCAAGCGGAAGTATCGTTGTTCAGACTGACGGTGTGGGTTACGATGCAAGCTGGAATCCAATTCCGACAGGATATACTGTAACCGTTGTGAATCCGTCTACAAATGTGGTAAGTTATACGGTAAACCTTCCAAACGTGGGAATTATTAAAGACCTTATCTCATATAAAGGAAATGCTTATGTACTGGTTTCAGACAATACAAATTCATTTATCTATAAAATTAATACGGCAAACGGTACTTATGAAACTACCACTTTGACAGCTATACCTAAAGTTCAGAAGCTTAGAGCTGATAATGACAGATTCTATTTTATCACCGATACCAATAAGATATATACAATGGCTGTTGGATCTACAACAGTTCCAACAACTCCTATTACTACAGCTGTAGGGGATGTATATGGATTTAACGTAATCGATGGTAAAATTTTTGCTGCAGATGCAAATTATAGTACAGATGGTAAAGTGAATATTTATAATGCCTCTAACGGTATTTTACTGAAAAACTTTACTGCAGGAATTGGAACAAATGGATTCTATAAAAACTAAATACTACGCTTCGGCGTATATCTTATAATTTTTTATTTTTTCATCATTTGTGTTTTTTTCCGGCCGGTTTCGAAGAAACCGGCCGGCTTTGTTTTATATTTTGAATACGAAAAAGCCCGGCGGGATGGAACATCCCGCCGGGCTTTTTCGTATTTGTATTGAATTAGATTGTCAGTCCCAATTTTTCTGCTTCAGCAATAACAAACTTTGTGGCTTCTTCTTTTTCATTAGGAATTTCACCTTCCAGAATAGCTTCTTTCACTTTCTCTTTCAAGATACCAATTTCGCGGCCAGGCTTAAGGTTAAACATTTCCATAATCTCTTCTCCGGTGATGGGCGGCTGGAAATTTCTTACCTGATCCTTTTCTTCTACTTCTTTGATTTTTACCGCTACATATTCAAAGTTTCTTTTGAATTTCTCCTGCTTTTTAGAATTTTTAGTGGTAATATCTGCCTTACAAAGCGTAAAAAGATCTTCCAGATTTTCTCCGGCATCAAATAAAAGCCTTCTCAACGCAGAATCTGAAGCATCATCAGTAATCAAAGCAATTGGTCTTGATGAAAGTTTTACCATTTTCTGCACATATTTCATATCACTTCCCAAAGGTAATTTTAATCTTTGAAAAAGCGTTTTTACCATTTTTGAACCCAAAAATTCATGTCCGTGAAATGTCCATCCCGTTCCCTCTACAAACTTTTTTGTAGGAGCTTTTCCAATGTCATGAAGAAGGGCAGACCAGCGAAGCCAAAGATTATCGGTATTCACAGAAATATTATCTACAACTTCCAGGGTGTGATAAAAGTTGTCCTTATGGGTTTGTCCTTCTACTTCTTCTACGCCTTTCAGTTCGATTAATTCAGGAATAATCAGTTTCATAAGACCGGTTTGTTCCATCAATCTCAGTCCGATAGATGGTTTTTCAGAAAGCATGATTTTATTGAATTCCACCATGATTCTTTCCATAGAAACAATCTTGATTCTTTCTGCTTCCTGCTGGATAGCTTTCAGAGAGTCTTCCTCGATTTTAAAATTTAAAGTAGAAGCAAAACGCACTGCTCTCATCATCCTCAACGGATCATCAGAATAGGTTTGCGCCGGTTCTAAAGGGGTTCTTAAAATCTCTTTTTCAAGATCTCCGATTCCGTTAAACGGATCAATCAGTTCTCCGAAATTATTTTTATTTAAAGAAATAGCCATCGCATTGATGGTAAAATCTCTTCTTTTCTGGTCATCTTCAAGACTTCCGCCTTCCACTTCCGGCTTCCGGCTGTTTTCTGTATAGCTTTCCTTTCTTGCTCCCACAAACTCAAGTTCAAGTTCTTTATACTTGATCATGGCCGTGCCGTAAGTTTTGAATACCGAAACCTTTAATTTAGGATCTATATCCTGAGCTACGTTCTGAGCAAGCTCAATACCGCTTTGTTCCGTTACAAAATCTATATCCGTAGAAGCTTTTCTGTTCATCAGAAGGTCTCGTACATAACCGCCCACAATGTATACGGACTGGTTATTCCTTTCTGCTGCTTCAGAAATGATTTTAAATAGTTTTAAATTCTTATTTTGATTAAGATTAATTTTCATCGTTAATAATAGTGACAATTTCTACGTATGTTACCCATTAATCATAATGAGCATACATTCTACTAATTTTTCCCTCTTCATTAAAAAACATGACTTCAACAGCATGTTTATCCATAATCGACTTATAAAATAATGCTGCCGAATCTACTCCCGCGGTGGAATGTATCAGATCAAAATGAAGATCCGGAAATTTATCCAATGCCTTTCTCCAGTATTCATGAACTGCCTCTTTTCCTTTTAAAGAACTTTCTTTACCGCCGGTAGCCAGTGCGATCATAGGAGTTGTAATCTCAATATCATCCGAATAATGGGAGAGTATCTCCTCCAGATCATGAGAATTCCATGCATTAATCCACATTTGAGCAAATTCATGATGATCCATAGCAAATAGTTTATGAGTTGAGTTTGCAAAGATAGAATTAAAAAAAAGAAATCCTGCCGATATAAACTGACAAGACTCTAAAAAATTAACATAAAAGTTCAGAATTCTTATTCTCTAAGAACTTTTATCCTGTTGTCATTCCATATTTTGATTACTGATGAACCTGAGTATTTTGAAACCTTTTCTCTGTCTTCTTCCACTGCGTAATCTACAAGGCTGATCATCTCCTCAGAAATATCAGAGAATTTCAATGGACTTTTTTCGCCACTGAAATTGGCGGAAGTAGATACTAAAGGTCTGTTCAGTTTTGTAATCAGTTTTTTACAGAAATCATTTTTTACCAATCGGATTCCAATGCTTCCATCCTCAGCAAGAAGTTCTTTAGGTAAGCCTCTTGGATTTTCATAAACAATGGTTATCGGCTTTTCACTCAGATCAATAATTTCCCATGCCATTTCAGGAACATCCACCAGATCCTGTAGTCTTTTTTCAGATTCTACAAGGATGATCATGGATTTATTTTTTTCACGCTTTTTGATGTCAAAAATTTTATTGACAGCTTCTATATTGGTAGCATCACAACCAATTCCCCAGATGGTATCTGTAGGATAAAGAATGGTTCCGCCGGATTTTAATATTTCAATAATATGTTCCATAATTGTATGTGAATTCAATCAGTGGATAAAGGTAGAAAATCTATGAATTTCAGGCAAAAAATAAGGATATAAATGTGCCCGTATTGATAGGTTTTGGCTAAAGCCAATGGAATGATATGTAACATGAAAACGGGCTAAAGCCCGTTCCTACTGATGTTTTTTATTAATCAGTGGAATATTAAAAAAAACGTTGAATATCTAATTCAATAGAAATGGGCTTTAGCCCATTTAAATAAAAAGAAACAAATCCTTAGACTTTAGCCAAAACCTACTCATTTCTTAAAACTATATTTCTCAATAAACTCTCTATATTCATCACTAAAACTTTTTTTCTGATGATGCTTCTCCTGATTCTTAATGTAATTTCTTACAGAATCTACCATAGATTCAGAAACGGAGACTGCAAAATATTCATCCTGCCATGAAAACTTTCCTTTTACAAGATCATTCTTATTAATCCAATGTGATGATTCTCCCTTTATTAATTGTACAATTTTTTCAATGTTCTGATTAGAACCCAGAGAAATAAGACAATGACAATGGTCTGAATATCCATTAATCATATCTAAAAATATCCCTTTTTCTGTAGCATATTCTTTAATATGTTTCCAGACCTTAAGACGTATGTTAAATGTATTGAGAAATGGATCTCTATTTCTTGTAGAAAAGACAAGATGAATATAAATTTTGATAAAAGCCATTTGTGTTGTTTTATCAAAAGTAATGTTTTTTAAGTTTCGGCTAAAGCCAATGGAATGGTATGTAACATGAAAACGGGCTAAAGCCCGTTACTATTAATGTTTTAATGATAAATGTATTATATTTTGTATAGTGTCATAAAGATATGATTTCATGAATTATTAGAGCTTTTATTCTATTCAATAGAAATGGGCTTTAGCCCATTTAGATAAAAAATTACCAACCTTCTGACTTTAGTCAAAACTTATAATAATTAAAAATCTTTTTAATTTCCTACATCCATCCCAATTTCGATAAATACCTCTCCTCAATAATATTCAGGTGGTGATAATTGTGACCTACAATAAGCTTTCCGATGGTTTCTACCGTAATTTCATGGCCATTGGCTGTTCCTGTATTTTGTAGAGCAGAAGGTTGAAGCGTTTCCAGTAGAATCTGAGAAGATTTTCTAACCAGTTTGTATTCCTCCAGAAGAGACTCAAGAGTTCTTTCACTGGCAAAAGATTGGTCTGCATATTCATTCTCGTCAAATCCCGGAAGATTGTTTTTCTCTCCTCTTGCGAAAGCTAATATTCTGTACTGGAAAACTCTTTCTGTATCGGATAAGTGGAGTAGAAGTCCTTTCAATGTCCATTTTCCTTCTGCATAAGCAAAGTCAGATTGTTCTTCGGTAAGATTGGAATAAATTCCAATGGTTTTGTCTGCAGATACCTGCAGTTCATTGATCCAGTTTCCTGATGGAATCTGATCTAAGTATCTTTGAATATATTTTTGAAAGTCGGTCATATCATTTTTTTATTTTTGGGGTACGGGTTTTCTAGTTTCTAGATTCGGGATGGTGAGTGTAATATATCAATTACTCATTACTCATTACTCATTGCTCATGATTAGTCCACTCGTAGAAATTGACAGAGTCATAAAGCTCAAATCCGCATGATGGATAAAGCTGATTTCCGATATCATTGCTTTTTCCTGTTTCTAAAAGAATACCACAGGCTTTTGATGAACGGCAGTGTTCTTTAGATTCTTCAATCAGCTTTTTAGAATAGCCTTTTCCTCTGTGGTTTACATTGACGTAAAGGTCGTTCAACAGCCAGTAACGCTGCATTCTTGTAGATGAAAATATGGGATATAGCTGTACAAAGCCTGTCAGGATTCCATTTTCTTCCACAACAAAAATTTCGGAATCTTTATTTTCAAGCCTTTCCTTAAGAAAATTGGTCGCTGCGGGAACGTCTGATGTTTTATGATAAAATATTCTGTACTGGTCAAACAATTCCGCCAGTTGTGGTAAGTCGGAAAGAACAGCTTTTCTTGTATTTTTCATAGTATTAGCGGTGTTATAATAAAATGAGAAAGATGATGTAATCCTTCTCATTTTAATGTATTGTATATTAAGAAAAAGCTTTCTCAAGATCTGCAATAAGATCTTCTGCATCCTCAATACCTACGCTTAAACGAACAAGGTCATCGGTGATTCCCAGTTCAGCACGTTTTTCTGCAGGAATTGAAGCATGTGTCATCAAAGCAGGGTGGTTAGCCAGAGATTCTACTCCTCCTAAAGATTCTGCTAAGGTGAATACTCTTACTTTTTCCAGAAATTTGATCGCATCTTCTTTCTTTCCGGATTTGAAAGTGAATGACACCATTCCTCCGGATTCCTTCATCTGAGATTTTGCCAGCTCATATTGAGGGTGAGATTCCAATCCCGGATAAATTACTTTATCTACCGCTGGATGTGTCTCAAGGTATTTAGCTACTGCAAGACCATTGTCAGAATGTCTCTGCATTCTCAACGCCAATGTTTTGATTCCTCTTAATACAAGATAAGAATCGTGAGGTCCCAAAATACCACCACTTGCAAACTGGATAAAGTGAAGCTTTTCTCCCAGTTCAGCATCTTTAGCAATAAGAGCTCCTGCAATCACATCGGAGTGTCCTCCTAAATATTTTGTTGCAGAATGCATTACAATGTCAGCTCCCAAATCAATAGGTCTCTGGATATAAGGTGTAGCAAAAGTATTGTCTACGGCTACTAAAATATCTTTTCCTTTTGCAATATCTACAACCGCTTTGATATCTACTAATTTCATCAAAGGGTTAGTTGGAGTTTCTACCCAGATCAGTTTTGTTTTATCCGTGATAACATCAGCAATTTTAGAAGCATCGTCAAAATTTACGAAGGTAAATTTCAGCTGGTATTTTTCAAAAAGTCTGGTGAACATTCTGTAGGTTCCTCCGTAAAGATCATCTACAGCAATCACTTCATCACCTGGATTTAATAATTTCAAAACACAGTCGATCGCAGCAAGACCAGAACCGAAAGCTAAGCCTCTCGCTCCGTTTTCAATACTTGCCAAAGAATCCTCTAATGCCTGTCTTGTAGGATTAGCAGCTCTTGAATATTCATATCCGGAATGTACTCCCGGGCTTTTCTGTGCAAACGTAGAGGTTAAAAATACAGGTACATTTACAGAACCAGTTGCAGACTCGTGGTGCTGCCCTCCATGAATTACTTTTGTGTTAAAATTCATAATTTTTTGCTTTAGGCTATGAACATTAAGCAGATATATCTATTGATTAATGTTCATTGTTTTTAATAAAATTTGCTCTAGCTGAATGCAAAAAGCTTACCGCTTACCGCCTCCTGCTTATTGCAATTGTTTTTTTTTTACTTAATAGCAGATTTTACCGCAAATTCTTCTGCAATTTCCTCCATCCACTGCGCTACATCCTCTTCTCCGGTTGCTCTCTGATACGTGCTTCCTAAAGATATTAAAATCTGGTGGATAAACATCTTCATCTGATCTACAGGCATTTCCTTGGTCCAAAGATCAATTCTTAATGCTTCTCTTGTTTTATCATCCCATACAGAAATCATAGTAGCTTTGGTATCTTGTTTTTCTATACCACCATCCTGAGCATTCCATGTAATATTTTCCGGTACGTGATTTTCATCAAGCTCTACATCTATCGTAATCTGAGTCTTTCTCATTTTTCTATTTTTTCTAAATTCTAAAATTTTCTTTATTTAAGTTTCGGTTTATAACCGGATTGATTAAAAATTGTGGTAGCATCCATTTTCAGGAACTCTGTTAACTTCGTTTCAGGTTTTTCCTTAAGATATGCTTTACAGATCTGCCATCCTGTAAAAATTCCGATTTGCGGGGAAGATTCATTGTCAATTTCTGTATAAAACTTCGAGAATGGTCCGGGTGAAATAAAACGTTCTCCCAGTCTTGGATCATCGCCGAAGATCAGATTACTTTCTACAAAATAATTCCAGATATTGGCTTCATTACCGGTTGCCCATTCATATTGCTTCTGAGTATAATTCATTTTCAGATAATCAGGCGTATCCGGAAGAAAAGCATCCTGAAGAATCATTACTTTTCCGTTCAGAATAATCTGATCAATGAATTTCTGATGATCAGGAGATTCTGTGACAATATTTTCTGCAAAAAGCTGTGATACCTTCGGAACAATATTCTGCGGGTTCATCGATTTTTGAAAATACAGCTCCAGTCCTTTATAATTGGGATTTCCATCACCCATAAAACCGGTAACATCTATAAATAAGAGATTCCCTTTTTCATCATAAAATATCGGATCCTGAACCATCTGTAGGGCAGATGAAAACAGATATACTTTGGGATTTTTAAATTGTGGGAAATAATACTTGATGTGCGAAAATAAACTCTGAAGCTCATTTTGCAGCTTTGTCTGATCTATTTTTCCAATAGCTTCCTTGTAGATTTTTATCTCTTCAGCATCCGCTCTTCTTTTTCCAAAATCAGCATCAGAAACACTTCCCTGAAACCACGGGAACTTAGCTTTAAACTGATCCAGAGGAATATCCGGATTGTAAAATTCTTTGGAAATATCTGTGATGTCAACTTTTTGGGCAGTTTGTTTTACTTCTACCTTCCATTGATTTTCAGGTTCTTTTTTACAGGAAATAAGTCCGGCAGCTAAAAGAGAAGAAAGTGCAATATATCTAAAAATCTTCATTATTTTTACATGGAATTTAAGTTTACAAAAATAAGGATTAAATACACAATTTATGATGAAAATAAAAATATTTACAACCGTTTGCCTTATTTCAGGACTTCCTTTTTTCTATGGGCAAACACTTGAGTTTAAAGATAAAAACTTTGAAAAAGCAGTGCTCGAAAATTTTGACCTGAATAAAAACGGAATGCTTGAATCCCCGGAAGCTGGTATGGTTACGAATCTGTTTCTTGTTAAAAAGGGAATTACTACCACGGAAGATCTGCGTCTTTTTAAAAATGTAAAAATGATTGTCCTTGATGATAATATGATCCCGAATATTGTAATAAACAATCTTGATCAGCTGGAATTGTTTTCGTGCACAGGATGTAAAATATCCTCATTCAAAGCAGAAAACCTGAAGAATTTAACCTCATTATACCTGGATAATAACCTGTTGGAAAGTATTTCGCTGACAGGAATTCCAAAAATTGATCAATTAACATTATCTTTAAATCAATTAAAAACAATAAATCTGCTTCAGTTTAAAGTATTAAGAAAACTGAATGTAGAACATAACAAGCTTCAACAAATCGATATTTCCGGTAATTCTGCCTTACAAACCCTTAATATAGCAGGGAATAAGATAAGAAAAACAGATATAAAGAAAGGCACAAAAACGGAGGTGACCATTTTTGGAGCTGAAGAATAAAACTAATAATTATGAAAATAGAAACTGAACGACTTATTTTAAGAAAACTCGAAGATGATGATTTTGAACGGGTATTTCTGCTGGATTCCAATCCTGAAGTCATGAAATACATTGGTGTGCCGGTTTTGAAGAGTATCAATGAATCAAAAAAGGTCATCAGCATGATTCAGAAACAGTATGAGGAAAATGGAGTCGGAAGATTTGGAGTGGTGGAAAAAGAAAGCGGACTTCTGATAGGTTGGAGCGGGTTGAAATTACTTACCCATGAAACCAATGGGTACAAAAATGTATTGGAACTGGGATACCGTTTTCTGCCGGAATCATGGGGAAAAGGTTATGCCACGGAATCAGGAAAAGCTTCTCTGGAGTATGGTTTTAATGATCTTAATGCGGAAGTTATTTATGCGTATGCTCATTCCGAACATGATGCTTCCAACCATGTTTTAAGAAAATTAGGATTTGAAAAAAACAGTGAATTTGAAGAACCTGACGGAATTTGCTTTTGGTACGAACTGAAGCGCGAAAATTATAATAAAAAATGATAACAGTATAACAGGAAGAGAAAAAGACGACCAACAGATTTTTCAATTGGCAGAAGAAGCTTTCATAGAAATAAAAAATGCGAGATTGCTGTGCATATTCTCTTTACAAAAAAACAAGTAATTTTGGAATTTCTTTTCCATTTGATATTCCGGAAGAAAACGGAATGGCTGTAGAATTGGTAAAAGACGGATTAAAAGATAAAAAAAGAGGAGCGAAATACCCTCATAAATTTGAAATAGACTAAAAAAATAAACGATGCAGACACAAAAAGTAATAGATCACATTGTAAACTGGTTAAAGGATTATGCTACAAATGCCAAAGTAAAAGGATATGTAATTGGAGTTTCCGGAGGAGTAGATTCCGGAGTTGTTTCTACTTTAGCAGCAATGACAGGCATGAAAACATTACTGATCGGAATGCCGATCCGCCAGAAAGCCGATCAGGTAGATCGTGCGCAGGATCATATGAATGACCTTAAATCCAGATTTCCCAATGTAGAAACAATCTCTGTAAATCTGACCCCGGCCTTTGAAGAGATCTATAAAACCTTTCATGTACATGATGAGGTGTATCCCAATGAGAATTTGACCTTTGCCAACACAAGAGCACGTCTTAGAATGCTTACACTTTATTATTATGGACAGCTGAACGGGCTTCTGGTATGTGGAACAGGAAACAAAGTGGAAGATTTCGGAATTGGTTTTTATACAAAATATGGAGATGGCGGAGTAGATGTGTCACCCATTGCAGACCTTTATAAAACTGAAGTATATGAACTTGCGAAAGGATTAAATCTGATCAAAAGCATTCAGGAAGCCATTCCTACCGATGGACTTTGGGATACGGAAAGAACAGATGAGCAGCAGATTGGTGCTACTTATCCGGAACTGGAAAAAATCCAGAAAGAATATGGAACTAAGACGGCTGACGATTACGAAGGACGGGATAAAGAAGTATTCCTGATTTTCGACAGAATGCATAAGGCTGCGAAACATAAAATAGATCCTATTCCGGTTTGTGATATTCCTGAAGAATGGAGAGCATAGAAATCGTATTACATTAAATTACAGCTATGAACGGAAAAATAAGATCTGTTTTTTTTATATGTCTGGGACTTCTTTTCGGAATGTCTGTGATGTATGTCTACAGAAATTTTATTGAAGATAAAAAAGATCAGTCAGATTCTGTAAAAAAAGAAACAGTGAGTTACGGAAGTGCTTCTTCGGAGGGAAATTCCTCTGCTCAGGTTTCTATAGATCAGCTTACGGAAGAAAAAACGGTGATCAGCTATGTAAAACAAAATCATAAGCTGCCGGATTATTATATCACTAAAAATGAAGCCAGAAAACAGGGTTGGAATCCTTCCCAAGGAAATCTTTGTGACGTACTTCCGGGAAAAGCTATTGGCGGAGATCATTTCGGAAACAGGGAAAAACGTTTGCCGGATGGCGAAAAATACTTTGAAGCAGATGTAAATTACCATTGCGGTGGAAGAAATGCTGACCGTATCATCTACACCCAGAAGGGAGATGTGTATCTTACCAAAAACCATTATAAAAGTTTTGAAAAGCAGTAGCGTCATTGCGAGGAACGAATTGAAGAAGCAATGACCAATGTCTAATTTGCATTGTAATTATTATTAATCTTAATTTTGAAAAATTATAGTCTTTTTTACTTTATCATTCTTTTGATTCTGGCATACTCATGTTCAGAAAAGAAAGACATGGTAGCGGAAAAAGCAGTAAAACCAACCGTAACAATACTTATACAGCCATTTAAGGATATTAATCATGAAACTGTAGCAAAAGTAGCCGAAGGAATAAGAAATGTATACCCGAATGTAAAAGTTCTGGATGCGATAGAATTTCCCGAAAATACTTATTATAAAGAGAGAAGCCGGTATAGAGCCGATTCAATCATTAAGTTTTTGAATAAAGAAACAAAAGAAGGTTTTGTCACAATTGGTCTGACAGCGAAGGATATCAGTGCCACCAGAGGAACGATCAAAGACTTTGGAATCATGGGGTTGGGGTATAGACCAGGAAAAGCTTGCGTGGCTTCAAGTTTCAGACTGAGTAAAGAAAATCGGGATGAACAGTTTTACAAAATAGCCATTCATGAGCTTGGTCATACACAAGGGCTGCCACATTGCCCGGAAAAAATGTGTTTTATGAGAGATGCAGAAGGCAAGAATCCTACCAATGAAGAAAAGGATTTCTGCAAAAAATGCAAAACTTTTTTAATCAATAAAAATTGGAAATTTAATTCAATATGAAGACAGTATATATAGATTTTACAGACATAGGTGACTATGAAGATTTTTACACCCAGCTAAAGGAGAAAGTTGAGCTTCCTGAGCATTTCGGTGATAATCTTGATGCCCTTTTTGATACCATTACCGGTGATCTGGAAATGCCACTCCATTTAGAATTCGTTAACATGACTGTAGATCAGCTGGAGATATTTGAAGATCTTCTGACAACGCTGGAGGATGCGGAAGAAGAAATTGAAGACTTTAGTTTCAGCTATTATCTCGAGCAGTACGAAGACGAAGATGACGATGTAGAATCTGAAAAAAAATAAAAAAATAAAGGTTGTCCCAATACAGGAGACAGCCTTTTTTATGCTGATCCTTATTCTATAGTATTCAAATCTTTATTCTTTAACATACAAACCTAACAGGTTTCCAAAACCTGTTAGGTTTATTATATCATTTAACTGTAACGCTCATTTACGACTAATCAATGCGAAGTTTTTACTTCGCAACCTGTCAAGGTTTGAAACCTTGGCTAGGAGCTAAAAATCAGGTTTTACTTGGTTATAAAAACGTAGAGTCAAAATAGAAAGGAAGAAGGTCTTTCACTGCATGCACTTTTACAACCTCTTCATTCATACTTGAAAAATAAAGATCAATGTTTTCATTCTGCTTGGTTTCATACTCAATTAAACTCTGGCGGCATGCTCCACATGGCGGAATCGGAGGGTTTTTCTCATGAAACTCTTTAGGACCTCCAACTACAAAAATCTTTTTTATTTTCATATTTGGAAAATTGGCAGCTACCCAAAAAACAGTTGTTCTTTCCGCACAGAGTCCAGACGGATAAGCGGCATTTTCCTGGTTGTTCCCGGAATAGATTTCTCCGTTTTCTAATAAAACGGAACATCCTACCAAAAATTGAGAATAAGGTGCATAAGCATTCTCACGAGCCTCTTTGGCTCTTTCAAATAACTGTTTTTCTATATCGCTCAGCTCACTGCTATTTTTAAAATATTCGTAACCGATCTGTATGTCTTTTTTCATATATTGTCGACTAAAAAAGGGGGGTAAAAGTAGTTCTTTTTAATGAAGTGGGCAATATTTTATTCTCCCGGCAAAATTTCAATTTTTTTAAGATTAAAAAATGTTATACACACCAATAAAATTCAGAAATATAGAGTTGAAAAACAGATGGGTAATGTCACCTATGTGTATGTATTCATGTGAAAACGGAGAAGCTAACGATTTCCATTTTGTACACTACGGAAGCCGGTCACAGGGCGGTACAGGTCTTTTGATGGTGGAAGCGACAGGAGTAGAACCCAAAGGAAGAATTACCAATCACTGCATGGGAATCTGGAATGATGAGCAGGCAGAGAAATTACAGAGAATTGTGGAGTTTGTACACAAAAATTCAGAAAGTAAAATAGGAATTCAGCTGGCTCATGCCGGAAGAAAAGGGTCAACATGGAATAATATACAGATTCCTGTAGAAGAAGGCTGGGAAACGGTGGCACCAAGCCCTATTCCATATCATCCCACAGAAAGAATTCCACATACGTTAACGACAGATGAGGTAAAAGAACAGGTTCAGAATTTTAAAAATGCAGCAAGAAGAGCTGTAGAAGCTGGTTTTGATGTTATTGAAATTCATGGTGCTCACGGATATCTGATTCATCAGTTTTTGTCGCCGCTTTCCAATATCAGAACAGATGAATATGGCGGAAGTTTTGAAAACAGAATCAGATTTCTGATCGAAATTGTGGATGCTGTTAATGAAGAACTGAATGAAAATACAGCCCTTTTTGTAAGAATTTCAGGAACGGAATATGCTGAGAATGGCTGGGATATTCAGAGCAGTGTTGAACTGGCAAAAATTCTAAAAGAACATGCCGTAGATCTTGTAGATGTATCCAGTGGTGGAAATATTCATGGAGCGAAAATCCCGGTTTTTGATGGTTATCAGGTTCCTTTTTCATCCCAGGTGAGAAATGAGGCTGAAGTGAAGACAGGTGCGGTAGGATTGATTACCAAGGTAAAACAAGCCGAAGAAATCCTCCAGAAAGGCGATGCTGATCTTATTTTTGTAGCAAGAGAAATTCTGAGAAATCCATATATTGCTGTTCAGGGATCTTTTGAAATGAAAGAAGACTGCTTTTTCCCGCATCAGTATACCAGAGCCAAAATCTCTACTTAATGACCACAAATAATCTGTAAAACAACAGAAATGGATATCAATGATTTCATGCTTACCTGCCCCAGTAAAAAATTCCTAGGGGTAGAATGTCTGGGCTGTGGTGCGCAGAGAGCAATCGTATTGGTATTTGAAGGAAAGTTTTCAGAAGCATTTCAAATGTATCCTGCTGTATATACCTTATTGTTATTCTTTTTGATCCTTGGTGTAAGTTTTATAGATAAAAAAAGAAAATACAGTAATATTTTAATGATCATGGCAGTCGTTAACCTGATTATTATGGTGATTGGGTATCTATATAAACATTATTAACTATAAAAATCAATAGTAAATGTTTGATTGTGAACTGTTTTTGTGTTTTGATCTTTTGTTCGATAGTATGTAGGAAAATTTTAATAAAAAATATAATTTATTAGATTAATATTTCTTTATTGTTTTGTTATGTAGAATTTTAAAATGTCGTAGAACTACTACAATTTCTGAAACAGTGCCCTAAAAACTTTTTAAATTAGAACATGACCTTTATCTTTGTTGTATAAATCCTATATCAGGGAACAGTCGTTAATGATTAAAATGTAAGAATATGGCAGGAAATTCAAGAGGAATCTTAAAATTCAATGGAGGTGAAGGTCAGAAGTTGTTAAAGCTTAACTATAGCGTGTCAAGATCTACAGATGTTTCAGGACGTGTAGCATCTGACCCGTCAAACGCATTGATTAAAGTAACCATTGAAGCAACAGAAAAATCTGATGTTTTGGAAAGTTTATTAAACAGTAAATATAAACCAACAAGCGGAGAAATCAACTTTAATAAATCTCACGAAGAAGGAACACTGATCTCTTTGAAGTGGGAAAACGGATATGTAATCCAGCATGAAGTAGACTTCGATGCCATTGATAGCAATAATATGCTGATCAGCTTTGTAGTAAGTGCTGAAAGCATTACGTATGGAAATTCATCCTATGACGGACTTTGGCCAATGAGCTAAGTCTTTCATGAGCTAGAAATAAAAGACTGTCCTTACAAGACGGTCTTTTTTTACCTAAGACTATATTCTGCAGGATCTTTTGTTTTTAATTTTTAAACTCTCCTTCTGTAGAATAATCTTTTAGAAAACTAATCAAATCACTAAAAATATGTCAAATACACCTGGAAACTCACAAGCGGCGTCTTTTCGTCCGACGCAGAATGCAGATGGTATTTCCGAAAACCATCATACAGGTATCAACCGTCTGGTAAAGCTTTCTCTTGTCATAGAAGGGAAAATTATCAAGTACTATAAGCATTTCAAGCTTAAGCAAAGTACCAGACGGCATCACGAATTTACGCTGACACTGGCACATGATACCTTGGGAGACAGACAGACCCATTCTTTGGAAGAAGCCAATAAATTCCTTGGGAAACGGCTTACAGCTGTTATTTCCTACAAAGATATTGACAACAGCCCGGAACGAACTTTTGTGGGAGTGATTACCGGAGTAGGATTCAGTCAGGAACATATGAGTCTGGGAAATATTGTGCTTACAGGCTACAGCCCGACCATCCTTCTTGACGGTGCACCGCATATCCAGAGTTTTGGAGGCAGCCAGTCGGTTAACGTAGGAATTATTGCCGAAGAAGTAATCAAACAGGGAATTGATAAAAGCCGGTTTGACGTCAGAGTAGATGCCAATAATTTTTCCCAGATCATCTACAGCAGCCAGTATAACGAAACCCATTATAACTATCTGGCAAGAATGGCTGAAGCCTATGGTGAGCAGTTTTATTATGACGGTGAAGTTTTACATTTCGGAAAACTTCCTGCTCAGAACAAAGCGATTACCCTTACTTACGGAAGCAGCGCCAATGAAATAAAAGTTGAGCTGAAAGCAGTACATACAAAGCCTCAATTCTATGGTTACAACAGTAATAAAAATGAAAGGCTGACGTCCGGTTCTACACCCATAAAACACGTGAGTGACCTTGCGAAAACAGCATACAGTCATAACGAAACTATTTATAAGACTCCGGCTCTGCAGATGGCTCCCATTAAAGCAACTACACATTTGGATGTGGAGTACTCGCAGAAAAGTGCAGCTGGAAGTGAAGCGGTAAATGTTTTTTCTGTTTCAGGAAATACAACAGTTCCTTTCCTTCACCCGGGTTGCGTAGCAGATGTCCAGATGCGTAAACAGGATTCTAATGAAACCTCTTATTTCACAAGGATAATGATTACAGAAGCAGAACATGAAATTGATACCATAGGCCATTACAAAGGAAGCTTCGTAGGAATAGCGGCAGATACAGGGTTTCTTCCAAAACCGGAATTCACTGTTCCGAAAGCTGAACCACAGACTGCCACCGTAATTTCCAATACAGATCCGGAAGGACAGGGAAGAATACAGGTAAGATTTGACTGGCAGACCAATGATACCACTCATTTTATCCGTATGATGAGTCCTGATGCCGGAGGAACAGATCAGATTACCCAAAACCGTGGCTATGTAGCCATTCCCGAAGTGGGAGATCAGGTGATGGTCAACTTTGTGCACAGCCATCCGGACAGACCTTTCGTAATGGGAGGAATGTTCCATGGAGGAGTGGCATTAGGAGGAGGTGTTAACAATCACCTGAAATCCATTCAGACCAGAAGCGGAATCAGGATTCTGATGAATGATGAAGAAGGAAGTGTAACCATTCTTGATCCAAGCGGAAATACTTATTACATGGACGGACAAGGGAATATCAGCATGAAAGCTCCTAAAAACTTTACGTTGAATGCAGGCGACAACATCAATATCACCGCAGGAAAAGAAATATCAATAGGAGCAGGAGCAAGTATAACCAGTACCGCGAATGACAATATTATTTCCATTGCAGGAAAAGATATGAAATTTACGGCTTCGGGAGACATTACGGAAACTTCCGACACCAGAACGGAAATGATTGAAAAAGAATTCAAAAGACAGTCCGAAACATCCAATGAAATTGCAGGTGAAATTTCCATGTTCAGCGAACTGGAAAATATGACCATGCAGAGCGGAAAAATTGTAGAATTCAACAGTGCTGAAAAATCAAAACTTTTCTGATATGGCGATCATCAAAACAGCAACCAATCTACGCATAACAGTTAAAGATTCTTATCATCTGAGCGTAGGAAAAAAGGTGGAGAAAATAGCAAAGAAAATCAATGTGGAGGCACACAGAGATAATCTGGTTTTAGCAAGTAACAAGAAGATTATGTCCCATGGCCATAAGTAAATACAACCTGCTGATCCTTTTTATATGGTGTTTTTCATTAACGAATTGTCAGAATAAAAAAATGGAAGAAAAATACAGCTGGCTGGGAACCGTTTCCGCCCCGCAGGAATACCCGATGGAAGTATATGAAGGAGCTATTGTTGCCGATGGTTTTACTTACAGTTTTGATGCCATCTGGGGAACACAGAATACAGGATGGGGCAAAGAAGGCGGTACCATGAACGTCAATACCGAAAGAATGAATGCTCCTCATGAACTGGAATTTACATGGTATTCTTTGGTGGAAAATAAATTCTACACCGGAAAATGGAATCTGGATAAAGAAAAGATAAAAAGCCTTTTTGATGAAGGGTTTGTTGATCAGGATACGAAAAAGAAAGCCACTTATAATTCCTTTGTGGTAGGATTAGCTCCGCAGGGAAGAGTAGTGCTTTGGATGAAAGGTCCCGGAAACCAGAAAGAAGTAGGAGCTTTCCAGGCTCATGATACAATTATCACCAAAGAAAAAGCCTACGATAATGCTCAGTACATGCTGAAAGAAGGATTTGCAGAAAGAATGCTCAAAGACCCGTCTTACAAGACATTCAAGCCGGAAGTTCGTGAGAAAATTGAAAAAGAAGGCTATCCGCCAGCAGATATTTATAACGTATACAGAGAAAAATACAACTGGAAACCTTCCGTGATTCTTCCTGAAGGAGCTGCATGGATAGATTTCGGTTTTACCAATTATAACGGTGAGCAGGAAAATCTTTTTGATCAGAGCTTAAAAGAAAATACTTACAAGAGCAGAGCTATACCAAAATTCTGTGGTTTTTACTGGAAAGATAAAAACAATAATAGATATGCAGTATGGATAGACGCTTTTGATGACAAAGAAATATTTGATCTGTTTCAGAAATCAGGAAAAGACAAAAATATAGATCTGACCATTAAAGTAAACGAAGACAATACCAAAGTTTTAGTGTCTTTAGAATCTGAAAAAGAAAAGCTGGCCGTTACCAAAGCAAAAATAAGGGTATCTAAAAAGATAGAATGATAGGTTTCACTCAGTCAATTTAAAAACAAGAACGATGCACAACAATCAATTTGGAAGTTACACACCATCTGTATCCAAAGAGGAAGTACTGGATATTACTATTGGGATTTTTTTTGACGGAACCCTGAATAATAAAACCAATACGGAAGAGAGAAGAAAAGGGACGGATGCCCATAAAAAACATGGCGGAAAAGCTGAAGACAATACCAGCTACAATAATGACTGGAGCAATGTAGCCCGCATGTGGGATAACTATGATAAAAACTTCGGTATTTATATAGAAGGTATTGGTACACAGGATAAAGAAGGAGATGCTACGCTGGGCTACGCTTTTGGAACAGGAGATACCGGGATCAGATCTAAAGTGAGAAAAGGCTGCGAAGAGATTGTAAAAAAGGTGAAAACCATTAAAGCAGAAAAGAAGGCCGATAAAATTGCGGTTCTTACTTTCGATGTATTCGGATTCAGCCGTGGAGCTGCTGCCGCACGTAACTTTGTATACGAAATCGGAAAAGCAAAATATAAAGCCACTTCACGCACCGTTGCCAACGAAGCGGTTTCGGTGACCACTTATTCAGATGATGACGGCAAAAGTGTAGCATCAGAAGAACTTCCAAAATGGGGACACCTTGGTCTTAAACTCCAAGAAGCAGGATTAAAGGTAGATGTGTTGAAAGTAAGATTCCTGGGGATTTATGATACCGTTTCTTCCTATTCAAAATATCTGTCACCAATGCCCAATTTCAGCAATGATGTAGAAGAGCTGAGCCTGAATGAAATTGGAAAAGCCCAGACTGTAGTTCACTTTATCGCAGCCGATGAACACAGAGAAAATTTTGACCTCACAAGGGTACACATCGGAACTGAAAAAACATTTCCGGGCGTACACTGCGATGTAGGCGGAGCCTATGAAAACGGAAGGGAAACATGGGAAGAAGTGGAAACTTCATGGACTACCAGCAGCAAATTAGAAGCATTAAAGACAGAGCTTGAAAATGAAGGTTGGTATCATAAAGGTGAACTCACCATTACCCCCGGATTCTATTTGTCGTTAAGAGGAACACGCGATCTTCTGAAGACTTTCAGCTATATTCCTTTACATTTTATGGCAGAATACGGCATTGATAAAAACCTTCCCATCACCTTAAAAAAAATGACAGATGATAAATATTCCATTTTGGATGATCAGTTTTTGATAGGAATTAAAGACCGTCTCAGAACTTACGTAATGGGAGATGGCAAACCTTACTCTTTCAGACATTATAAAGAACTGAGGGATGCCTATGGAGGAAACGAAATTCCGGAAGACCGCCAGGCAGCTTATCAGAAAGAAGTAAAGGAACAGGATGATTTAAGAAAGCTTCGTCATAAATACCTTCACTGGTCAGCAAGAAGAGAAAAAATCGGTATGGATCCGAGACCGAACAGAACAAGGGTTATCCATTAGAATTAAAATCTTTAACAATAAGATTATCATACAGAAAAGAAATTGAAGCAGGAATATTTTTATGCAGAAATATAATATACATACTGTTCAGAAAGATGAAACTTTAAAAAGTATAGCGTCGCTGTACGGGTTGGATAAAGATGCATTAAAACTTTTCCATAATAATCACTGCGCTGTTAAAGACATGATCCTGATCAATCTTAACGGGCAGAAAGAGCTTTTTGTTCCGAGAACTGCAGTGGCAGATAAAAACCTTTTGGTACAATTCGGAAAAGGAAATAGTCTTACCCTTCAGCCGGAAAAATCATTGCGAAGATACAGTGTAGTCATTACCATTGAAAAAGGGAAATCCAAAAACGAATTAAAATATGAAGCATCTGTTCGCTGGCTTAAAACAGAAAAAGGACATCATTTTTTTGAGATAGACAGAACCTCAAAGCTCTATCTTAATGAAGAAGAAGTAAATGAAATTGCAGATCTGCTGGCCTACAGAACCTCAGGTGTTTTATATCCTTTACATATCAGTACAGATGAACATGGAAGATTTGAAACCGTAGAAAACGCTGAGGTATTTTCCAAAAGATGGCCCGCTGTAAAAGAAGAACTCTATAAAGAATTTGAAGGCGAAACGGTAGACGAGTACTGCGGAAAGATTGAAAAAGTGATCAGCCAGCCTGAAGCCATCAATCTATATATCAAAAATGATTATTTCATCCGCTCCTTGTTTTTTGGAATCTATCAGAGTTTCGGAAATGAATATAGAACTGAGATGACAGAAACCTTTCCGGTAACAGACAATGCAATTGAACCCAGATATAAACTAACCCTGGAAACAGATCCTGTTAAAGGAGAAACAGGGCTGATTACCATAGAAGTAGCAGGAAAATTATATGAAGAAAGGGATATTGATGATTTTATAAGAAAATCACCTTTTTCATTGATTATAGAAGATCATCCTGTGATGAATGAAGAAGGAAATTTCAGACTCATAAGCTATCTGAAAGGAGAAACTTCACTTCCGGAATCTCTTTACCTGGAATGCAGTATCATGCTGCAGGAAGAAAAAAAGATTTCAGTTTCAGTTTCAGGAATTGATAATAAATAAATGACCACTTCACTAAAGATAAAATTAATATGGCAGAAAAACATATTGTAGTACAGGGCGCCCTATGCAAATGCCAGTTCGGGCAGGTTCCGGACAAGCTGAAAGTACTTACACACCAAAAAGAATATGCCAATGATAAAAGCGCTTCCAAAAAACTGATCGTTACCACAAAAGAAATTGGAGCCGCCACATTTGAAAAAAATACATTCGGGAACTGTACCAAAATGGGAGGACCGCCGCCTCCATGCAAAATTATGGTTACAGAATGGCAGAATTTTTATGATAAAGTACAGCTCAGCAACGGTGGATACATCATTGTAGAAGACAGCAAAGCAGTATGTGCGGTTGCGGGAGCTCCATGTATTGAGATTATAGACCACGGGCAGAGAGCAGAAGCCAGCCAGCAGAACTTTAAAAATGCCGACAAAGACGTTCAGCAGCAGATCAATCCGCTGGTAGATTCCGAAGAAATGTATAATGAACAGCCTTCAGGAGGAGGGCAGGATGGTGTAATCTAAATGATAAGAAAATGGCAAAAGGCGTAAAAAAAATAAAAGTTGTAAGCGGCTTGTATTACCCGAAAATGTCTGTATTAGGGCAAAGGATTACCATAAAGCCGGATCAGTGGGTGCAGTTTGGTGTGGATGAATGGCTGCCGGGAACTACAGATGCAGACAAAAAGAAACCTCTTACGTGGATGAGGCAGAACAGCAGCAAAAAAATTATTATCAATCAGATCACCTCTGCTACAGGATATAAATTTTTAATTGGCAAGCAGTACTGCGGAAGCTATCATTTTTATATTGAAGCCAGTCTTTCAGGAGTTAGAGATCCTAAAGGTAATACAGGGCTATATGTAAAAGGCTGGTGTGAACCCAAAATTGTAAGCAGCAAATGGTCTACACAAAAGAATAGCAAAAGCATCAAAAACAATAAAAAAAGCGAATACATTTCCTACGGCCATATTGTTCACCTGAACCTGATGACAGAAGGGCTGAATGGAAATACAGTCAGTATCGAACTTTGGAATCAACAGTCCGCAAAAGCAGATAAACTGGTACATACCTACAATAATGTACAGGTAATAGATGGTGAAGTCAATCTTAAAATAGAAAATACCTTCGCCTGGATGGCCTATGTAGACAATATTCAGAATGTAGAGGAATTCTATGTTAAAGTGAAAGATGTTGCTTCCAAACAATATATCAAAGATAAACTGGGCGATGATCTTCATGCCATTTATCTGAATGTAAAAAATAAAGTTGCCACTACCAATACCAACGGAGCCCAGAACCAGACGCCAACCAAAGTCTATAAGCCGGATGTTAACTCCGTCAGACTCGAGCCGTGTAAATTTGAAGTCATTAAAATCACAGAAAATGAAACAAAAGACGGCAAAGCCAGCAACACAACAGTTAAAGTCTTTGATAATGGTAATGGGGTCAAACTGATAAAATCTGCTGCCTTACAGGAACATATTCAGAGAACAATCTATTATAAATTTGATTCCACAGTTATTGATAAAGATGGAGAAGCAGTTTTGAATAATGTGCTCAAATTTCTTCTCGAACACAAAGATGCCACCATGAATCTCAGCGGGTATGCCTGTGTGATAGGCAAAGAAAATTATAACAAAGGACTTTCCCAAAAAAGAGCTGATGTTGTGAAAAAATTCTTTGCAGACGGCGGATTAGATCCAAGAAGAATTATCTCCGTAGGAAAAGGAGAAGTAGATCCTACCGATGACAAAATGGGGAGAGATAATATCAGATACAAAAATGAGAAAGACTACGAAAATAACCGTAGAGTAGATATTTCATTTGTGTTCAATGCCCATGATGCCCAGACTGTTAACTATGAAGTGACCGCACCTAGTGTATCTATGAAGAAAGACTTAACGATTGATGTTACAGGTTTTCAAACCAATGAATGTTTCAGAGATAGCAAAGGAAAACATAAGAAACAGGTCCTGATTGTAGATGTAGGCCAGGCCATCGATAAAGGAGACACCGTAAAGACATTTACTACGCCTTCATTTAATTATGGAGTGTATTCAGATTTATCCAAATTTGATACGATGCCTATACAATACATCTGGCCTATGTGGGCTAATCCAAACCAGTTCCATCTGCATGCACATACCTGCAGGTATTTCAGTAATGAAAAAAGAACCACTGTATTAATCAAGGCTTATCCGGATATTAAATGGACACTCACTTTCTTCGTTAATCTTACCAATGAGCTTAGCGTAAAATGGCAAAACCAGCCTGCTGCAAAACATAAGGATCTACAGGCAAAAGCCGGTAAAATAGGCGCTGAAAGAAGATGGAAACAAAAAGATGCTTCATTCGGATTCAGCCTGAAAAGTGAATGGGAAAAGAACAGAAGCGGAAGTTTTCAGAAAAGTAAAGAGCTTAAAGGAGAATACGAAACAAAATTTAAAAAGCTCTATGATCTTTTTGGTTCACTCGGAGCAATGTCTGATGGTATTACCAACAAAACCAAAGGACAAGTTAGAAATATGGGATTTAAAGGTCTTCCGGTAACTTTTGCCATCAAACCGCCCAATATTAATCTGAAGGGAGAATGGTGCCTGGAAAGAGCCAAACAGAAAAATACAGAAATAGAAAGATTAGGAACAAAGGTTGATATATCTTTTAATGCAGAACCCCTGATAGGATTAGAGGTTACTGTTGACCTTCTCTGTACTGCTGTTGGACTTGTTGCTGGAGCGGTAAGTGGAGGAACTGCTGCGCCGGGAGCGGTGAGATTATATGGAGTGATCAAAGACCAGATGAACACAGGGGTGGAATTTGGGAATGATGATTTCGGAGCTAAACTAAGCTCTGATGTTTATATTGATCTCGTTATTTCAAGTGAAATCAAAACTTCAATTGGTTTTTCATTCAATACCGTAAGTGAAAAAGGGGACAAGCAAGGAAAAGTGGAAGCAAAAAATACCCTTAAAATTGAATTAAAAGCAGGAGTTTGGGCAAAAGCAGAAGCCAATCTTGTTATTGTTAAAGTAGAAGGATATTTTGAGATGAGTGGTAAAGGATCAGCTTCCATTACATTCGGGCATGGTGTGAAATTTGATGATAAAGGATTAAATTACCGTCCGGAGTTAGGATTCGATGGGCTCAATGCTGAATATGTGATCAAAGGAAAAGTAGGAATGTCCGCCAAAAAGAAAATACCTAGAGGAGGTAATAAAAAACCGGCAGAACTTAAAGGAAGTTCGGAAGACGAAGGTATTATCGCAGAAGGTAAATTTAACGAAATTGTACCTAAATTTGATGTCATCAAAAGTCTCGAAGAACTTTTCGGATTCAGTGCCGATATTCCGTTAATAAGAAATTAGATAATATGAAAAAGATCGTTTTAATAATTTTGTGTTTTATCATGTTTGTATCATGCCAGTCACAACAAAAGACAGACCTGGAGAAAGTAGATTTTTCCAAAGGGTATAAAGAAGTTTTAAAAGATACCAAGTATCAGACAGAGGCAAGGGAAATTGTAACCACACTCCCTATTGCGTATACCAAAGATGTAGCCGGATACAAATTCGGGAATATCTCCTTTCCGGAACATAAAGAAAATAATGTAAAAAGCTCTACAGTAGGATTATTAATAAACAATCCTGCGGAAAAACTTACAAAAGGAATAAAAATAGAATGGGAAGATACTGCTGCAGGAAATGATCTTTTGGCTTATCTGAAATCACAATACAAAAATCCTAAGGTTCTTGCCGAAGTTCCTGCAAAGAACAATGAAGGTAAAATATTGGGAAATGCAGCCTATCTATGGGATCTGAAAGATAAAACCATGGTATTGGTACAATATTATGAATACACCAATAATAAACCCAATACTTCCTCAGTTCTCTATATTGTAGACAATCAGGTGAAGACCGCAGACGGACAGGAAACTGCTGCTGCACATCTTATAAAAACTTATACTCCATAGCAGACTCTTATTGATGGATAATTATGATTATTATGCAGAAAAAGTAATTACGTATTTACCGTTAATTATACTTTCTATTATTGCAGTTTTTTTACTGCTTCCTAATTCTAGAAAAAGATTTTTAAGAATTCAGGCATCATTACCTACATCCAAAATAAAATCAGTGGCCATGGGGCTGGTAGAAATTCAGGGGAAACTGATTATGAAAGAACCTTTGATTTCACCTGTTGCAAGAGAAGAATGCATAGGATATTATTATACGATTGAAGATGTTACAAGAGATAAGGAAGGAAAAAAATCTTATACAACCATTCATAAAGAAACCCAATGTAATCTCTTTCAAATGCAGGATGATACAGGAACCATTGAAGTACATCCGGAAGGCATAGAATTGATATTCATCGAAGAAACTAATGTAAGTTATAACGGACAGAAAAGATATAAGGAAACACTGCTTAAATCTGGTCAGGAAATGCTGCTGGTAGGTGCCGCTGATTCCAGAAACGGTGAAGCCTTTATCAGAAAAGATACAGGACATAAGCTTTTAGGAATTACCACAGCAGCAGGAATTTCAGTCTGGAATAAATACCAACCTCTGTTGAGATCATTTCTGGTAACCTGTATCGTTATACTTATAGTAATGATTTTAATCTTATCACAATAATGGATCAAATTGTAGCCATCGTTATCGCCGTATTTCTTATCATAGCCATTCTGGCTTTTTTCATCAGTTTGTACAATAAGCTTGTCATGCTGAAATTCAATGTGGAAAAAGCATATGGGAATATAGATGTTATTTTAAAACAAAGAGCCGATGAAATTCCTAACCTTGTAAACGTTGCCAAACAGTTTATGAATCATGAAAAAGATCTGCTTACCAAACTGACTGAGCTTAGAACTTTCTATAACACCACGAATGATTCTGACAGAAAAACGGAACTCGCAAACGAGACCTCAAAAGCACTCTCATCATTTTTTGCCGTTTCAGAAAACTATCCGGGCCTTCTTTCTAATAATAACTTTTTGGAACTGCAGAAAAGAGTTTCCGGAATGGAAGATAAAATCGCAGACAGAAGAGAATTTTTCAATGACAGCGTAAGCCTTTATAATATAGGAATTCATGAATTTCCCAATGTTATTCTGGCAAAAATGCTAGGCTATAAAGACAAAACCTTATTAGAAGTTTCAAATCAGGAAAAACAATATGAAGGAATTCAGTTTTAATACATTTTTCGGGTATGAAAGTATACTGATGGAAAAACCCGAAATTGTTCTTTTCGGGGCATTGCTTCTTCCTATAGGCCTGATTATGGTGGTCAGTATGATAGGCTGGGTTTTCAGAAAACTGAAATTCAATATGTATATTATTCAGGTCATACTATACACTCTGCTTTTCACATTCTTTTTTGGAACAGTCACTATGCTGATTCTTTTTTTTATAACAGATAAGAACGGAGTGAAACTTGCGTGGTGCTGGAGTTCTATTCTCCTGGGAATGTTCTGCTTTAGCATCATCAATACCAATACCATCAGTAAAATGTTTACCGATTGGTCTAAAATCATTAAAAACTAAAATTATGATAAAGCAACCCTATTATATGATCGATTTCAGCGCATCAGCCTGTTTGTTCGAGATAAGGATTAATGATTATCCTGTGATTCATATGAATGTTGAAGGGCAGGTAGCTACCAATATTCCGATTAATTTTGCCATATTGAAAAGTGGTGTTCAATCCATATCAGCAACCATTTTACCCAATATCGGCGATTTGCAGTTACACCCTAAATCAGAATTGAAATTTAATATTAAACTTTTCGATGTGGCTAATGATTTCGTTTTTGACCAACAGTTTGGAGACTATCGGTCTGAAGCCATAGAAGATAAAAAGAAACAGGTTATTAAACATGTGGGTTCCTTTAAAGCAGAAGTTCCCTATCAGCTGTCTGCGTGGCAGAACGGAAGAAATCTGCAGGATATTAAAGACAACAGAAAAAAATTGGAACAGGCTTATGACCATATATCAAGATTAATAAGAGAAAATAAATTTGAGGATTATAAAAAATCAATTTCCAAAAGAGAAGAAAATATGGCTACTTCAATGTATCTCTCGAAAGCAGAATCGGAAGAACGTTTTACTGATCTTGTAAATGATTTCAAATCCGGATTTAAAATACAGCCAGTTTCTAAAGATGCCGTTATGTTTGTATGTGCAGAAAATAAAGTCGCTTTTTTAAAAAAGGCAAACGGAGAATCTGCTTTATATCTGGAAAACGCGGAAACAGAAGAAGAACTGATGCTTGATATTTCGTTTTATATTCCGGAAGGAAAGGAAGAATTTGAAATAATCTAATTACATTTATATTATTCAATGAAAAAGCGGAACGTTTTCTTGCTGATTTTTGTAGTATTGATCAATATCTGTTGTGGAAATAAATCATTTGATTTGTCAACGGTTTCATTAGGTGATGATGCAAAGAAGTATGATTTTGAAAACAAAAATCTGTTTCTGAAAGATGCAGCTAAGCCAGACATCATTCAATATTATGCTGATGAAAATAAAGGACTGTCTTATGAAAATATTCCATTAGATAATACAATGGGTACAAGAATTACCGTATACAAAGGAAAAGTTGGTGCTGTTGATACCAATGCTGCTGAAAAATACTCTCTGGAGTTTGTAGAAAAAATAATAAAAAAACATGGAAATCCTACCGCTTCTATTACAGACAAAACAACCGTAGATGCCAAATTAGTAAAACCAATTTTTGAAAAACTGAAAAAACTTTCTCCGGAAAAAGTGTCATGGGATCAAAATGAGAAAAATTCCTTTACTTATCCAACTTCTTTCTTCTGGGATGATGGGAAAAATTATTCCATACTAAGTATCTCCATTGAAGATGATGGGAAAATAAGAAATAAATATATTTCTGTATCAAAAGATGCTTACCGTAATAATGCTGTATTTGGATTAAAATATCCTACCCCTCCGGCTTCTCCATGGTACAAGTACATGAATTAAAAGGCGGCAGTCAAGAGAAGAGTAATAAAAGAACCGTTTCCAGATACTTGAATCCTGTTTTTTCTGTTTTATTATTGATAACCGGACACTAACACTAACATTATGAAAAATCTGAAATATGCATTAACAGCGGTAATCTGTCTGAGCTTTGCGTCATGCGACCAGCAGAAAAATAAAGAAAGTGAGTCTTTGGTTGAAACAGAGGGAAGTACTCAGACCGAACCATTCAATCTTGCTAAACTGAAAGCAGGACAAAATATCAATGATATTTTAAAATCTGCCGGAGCAACAGCGAAAGAAGCCGTCCGGACCAGTGAAGTTACCTTGATTGGAAATGAAAAGCTGGCCTTTGCATCAAAAGAATTATTGCACTTCAACGGAATTGATCTGGAAGGAAAAAATCATAAAAATACCAATAAAGTCATTTTACACTTCGGAAAAGTAGATCAGGAAATTGGTCCGCTTGCCAATGAAAAAGAAGACGAATTGGGAATGTATCAGCTTGATATTTATACAGAGCATGAAAAAAAAGCGCTTTTGGATAACCTGAATAGAACACTTCAAAAACCGAGTTTTGATACAATCCGTGAAGGTTTTGAATCTGAAGTTAAAGATAATGAGATCATCCGGACGCATAACAAACTCAGACAGGAAGTAGCAATATGGAGAAGCAAAGATATGCTCTATTATTACTGCGAAACCAAAATAGATAACAAACCGGACGAATACCGCTGCAATCTCTTCGTTTTCAAAAATAAAGAATGGAAAGACCTCTTAAAAGGATCAGGATATCCGGATCTGGATAAGATTTCTTTATAACGTTCAATACGCAAAAATCTACAGGAATTTAATAGAAACATAAAATGCCGGTCTAAAGAAGACCGGCATTTTATATAAAGTTGATATCTGAATTATTTTACAAGGAACTGCATCGTTACCTGATCCAGCTTTAAAATATAAACTCCCTGACCAAGATTTCTGGTTTTAATAGAATTTCCATTTCTGAAAGGCTGGTCAATCGTTTGAAGAGTTTTCCCCTGAAGGTTATAAATCTCAGCTTTTTTTACCTTCTGAAGATCTCCTTTTACAAAAATCTCCTGGTTGGTAATAGGGTTAGGAGAGATTTTAAAACTGTTGGAAGTAGTTTCTGCAGCCGTATTTTGAACCATTCTTGCACTTGATCCGGAATAACATGTCCATGCAAGATCATCGATAGCCACTCTGTTACTTGATGAAGTATTAACAAGGCTTACCACTACATTTCCGGAAAGATTGATATTATTGATGGTCGTCGTTGTAGATGAAGTACTGTAAGGAATTGTTCCTACGGTTGTTCCGTTTACTTTTACATCAAAAGTACCATTGGTTCCTGAGAATTTAAGCTGTGTAGTTACTGTTAAAGAACCAATACCATTTGCTGAACTGCCGGAAGTTAAAGAACCGTTTCTTACCGTAATCGCTTTATTGTTAATAGTCTGATCTGTTCTTGCATCCGTTGCTGTCCAGGAGATTCCACCATTGCTCCATGTTCTGGTTGTATAGGTAGAACTGGCTGCAGGGATTGTTTCAAAATTTTCATTGGCACAGCTGGTTCCTGGAGTAGTACCTCCTGAATTAGTAATACCGGAAACCGTTGAACTGTTTGATGAAGAATTTCCTGCCGCATCCTTCGCTACCACATAAAAGCTGTAAGTTGTAGAAGGAGTAAGTCCTGAAATGGTTGTTGAAGTTGAACTCGTAGTCGTTTGCAGACTTCCGTTCATGTAAACATTATATCCTGTTACTCCTACATTATCGGTAGAAGCATTCCACGACAGAGAAATACTGGTGGAAGTTGTTCCTGAAACATTCAGACCTGTTGCAGCAGTAGGCGCCTGGGTATCACCTGAAGGCTGCTGAGAACCCCAGATAAGATTTACATAATTCGGGTTGTCTATGAAAGGGTTTCTGTTCCCCTGAAAAGTATAGGATGCATTATTTCTTTTGATCTCAGCCTGAGAAACCGGATCCTGATTATGCCATGCCAGTAGAACATTCAGTTCCCAGGTCTGTAATCCCGGGAATGTAGAACTTCCTAACATATTTCCTGATGAAAAAGAAGAAAGCTTGCTTTGGTAACGCGTTACAAAATAAAAAATCATACGGGCCACATCTCCTTTAAACTCATCAATCGGTTCAAATACCGTCCCTGAATATCCTGAAGAAGCAGATGTTCCAAGTTTTGAACCGTTCTGAGAAGTGAAAGAAGCACTTCCTACCTTTCCGAAAGGATAATTACTTCTCATTCCGTTTACCTTTCCGTCTGTAGCTCTGATAAAGTGAATATCCGACACCATTGGAGAGGCTTGATTAAAAAAACTTTGAGGAACAATGTGCTCTCTGTTATAACAATTTCCTTCAGTAGAATATGTTCCGCACTGATCAGTTCCGGGAGTATAGTTATAAGGGTCAGCCCCTGCAGGCTTTTCAGAATAAATATCAAGGATAGTCCCGTCATTTTCGTAGTCCTTGTCAATATCAGTGGTTTTATAACCTGTCCAAAGTCCACTGTATCCTTTATCAATATGTCCGTTGGTGATAATGCTGCTTAATTCAGTTTTCAGTGCAGCGCCGCTTAGTCCGCTGGTAGAATTGTAGTATCCTGCAGGAGCCTGAGCGTGGGCAAGTCCCGCAAATACAGAAAATAAAATGATTTTTTTCATAATTAATATTTAATATAAAGTTTAAGCAAGAATACCACAATTTTTGTGAATAAAGAATTACAAAATCGTTAATTTTAAATGCACTGTATGCGATACATAATGAGTGATGAGTGATGAATGATATTGTGGTTAAATATCTGTATCTGTATTCAATTCAATAGAGGTGGGCTTTAGCCCGCCTTATACATTGTAATTCCATTCATCGGGCTTTAGCCAAAACTTAAAACTTAATAATTTTATCCATAAAAAAAGCCGATACAAAACGTACCGGCTATATAATGGATGACATTAATTTTATTTTCTTTGTGGCGGATAATTTTTCATAATCTCAGCCATAATCTCTGGAATCTGTCTCTGTTTTGCTTTTGGAGAATCTACAGAAATTCCGCTTCCGATACCCTGCCAAACCAATTTGTTGCTTTTTGCATCAATAAGGTCAACAATCAGTGCACCTTCATTATAATTGGTTGTCCATGTTCTGCTCATGCCGACACCCCATCCGAATGGTCCGCCCCAACCCCACATTCCGTAAGGAGAAGAAGAATTGATATCAGTAATCTTTTTATGATTTGCTTTTACGTTGATAATCAGATCAGGGTTTTCTCCGGACTGAAGTCCTTTGCTCTGAAGCTGTCTCGACAGTTCATTCAGTACTCTGTCTTTATCAATATCATTCAGTTTCAGATCATCAATTCTGATTTTATAGGTTTTATAAGAATTGAAATTGGCGGTTTCAGCATAATCTGAACGTATCTGAAAAGGGCTACAAGAAGTTAAGCCTAATGTAGCAGATGCCAACAAAATAAAAATATATTTTTTCATTTTATTTATTTTTTTTATCACTTTTAATGAATGTATCAGTCTTTTTATCGTACCCGTAAGGACAGTGCCTGCAGCCGCTTTTACAGCAATATCCTCTTTTCAGATGAAATTTTTCTGTAAAAACCTTGTACCCCTGTTCATTATAGTAGAAGTCTTCACCTTCTTTGATGTCATAATGGGCCATAAGTTAAATGCTTGTCAAAAAACTTTTTATATTTGTTACTATGATAATTGTATGCCAAAAGCCTTTAAAAAAATTAAAAATTAATGGCATCGCTCTCTTTCCCTTTATCTTCATTAGGAAACCCGAAGATAAGGAAAATAATGTATTGATCAATCACGAAAAAATTCATTTACAGCAACAACTGGAAATGCTCATTATTTTCTTCTATATTTTCTATGTTATTGAATATTATTACTGGTTTTTCAAATTCAAAGACAGCTATCTGGCTTACAGAAGAATCTCCTTTGAAAGAGAAGCTTACACGAATGAAAACAACTTCAATTATCTAAGAAAAAGAAAATTCTGGAACTTCAGGAAATATCTGTAGAGTTGTGAAATATGTGTTTTGCATTTCGAGTTTCGAGGATTCCGGATCCGGGTTTGGGAATCTGGGGCTGGGATTTCGGTTAACGATCACGATATTCAATAGGAGCGGGCTTTACCTGATTTATAAAAAACAGCTTTCATCTGGCTTTACTCTAAACCTGAAAGCCTGAAAATTAAAAAAATCATCTGTGTAAGTCTGCATTATCTGTGGGAAAAAAGAAACTCCTCACAACATTAAATCTTTTCCTACTTTTGCAAAGAATAAACTCTGAGTCGTAAAACTGAAATGCTATTAAAACTTCCCACAGAACGTGTTTCCATCCAGGAAATTCCAATTCATAAAAACGTAAAGCTTTTCATTAAAAGGGAAGATCAGATTCATCCGTTAATTTCAGGGAATAAATACTGGAAACTCTTTCACAATGTGAATCACTATCTGGAAAAAGTTCCTGATAATCCATACATCATTACTTTCGGAGGCGCTTTTTCCAATCATATTGCAGCGGTTTCTGCTGTAGGTAATATGGCAGGTATTCCAACACTGGGAATCATCAGAGGAGAAGAACTGGAGCATAAATGGCGTGATAACCCAACCTTACTTTTTGCGAAAAGAAACGGGATGAACCTGAAATTTGTCACCCGTGAAGAATACCGCCACAAAGAAAAACTCACGGAATTCCTTCAGCAGGAGTTTCCGGAGGCACTGATAGTTCCTGAAGGAGGTACCAATGAAGAGGCCGTAGAAGGGGTGAAAATGATGCTCAATGAACAAACAAAAGATTTTGACTATCTTTGCACCGCAGTTGGAACCGGAGGTACCATTGCAGGAATTTCAAAATTTTGTGAAGAGAACCAGAAAGTTATAGGATTTAAAGCCGTTGACGATGCTTCACTGGAAAATAAAATTTTTGAATTAACTTTGAGACAGAATTTTAATCTAATAGATTCATGTTTTGGAGGTTATGGTAAAATAAATGATGGAAACGTCTGTTTTATCAATGATTTCAAGGAGAGATACGGTATTCCTTTGGAACCGGTTTATACAGGGAAAATGATGGAGAAAGTTTTTGAACTGATAGAAGAAGGATATTTTCCTGAAAACAGTAAGATTTTGTGCTTTCATACTGGTGGTTTACAGGGAATTGAAGGAGCTAATTTACTGTTGGAAAAACAGAATAGAAATTTAATTATATAAGTAAAATTGAAAAACATGAAAAGACTTTTTCTATCCATAAGCCTTTTAGTTTTATCAAAATTTTCAGCCCAGACTTGGGCAACCGAAGATCAGTATATTCAGAAGTTTGCTAAATATGCAGTAGAAGAAATGGAAAAATATAAAATTCCGGCTTCTATTACTCTTGCCCAGGGATTATTGGAAACCGGGGGCGGACAGAGCAGACTGGCACAGGAAGGTAAAAATCACTTCGGTATAAAATGTAAAGAAGACTGGACCGGTAGAACAATGAAACATACCGATGATGCGCCTAACGAATGCTTCCGTGTATACGATGATCCAAGACAGTCTTATGAAGACCATTCTATATTTTTATCCACAAGAAAATATTACGCCAACCTTTTCAAACTGGATATGAAGGATTACAGAGCATGGGCAGCCGGTTTAAAAAAAGCGGGCTATGCTACCAATCCACGCTATGCTTCCATTCTTATCTCCAAAATTGAAAAGTATAAATTATATGAATACGACAATACCAATTCTAATGAAGTATTGTATGCTGTTCTTAAAATGTACCCGGATCTGAAAGACGACAGAACTTTCATGGCACAGCTGGAGCCTCCAAAAGCAACCAGAAAAGTGAAAGAACCTGTTACCGTTGAAGTTCCTTACAAACAGACTTCTTACGCTCAACAGCAAAAAAGAGTAGAGAGAATTAAAACGAAAGCTGAAATTCTGAATTCTATTCTTATCAAAAGCCACCCGAATGATGGGCTGAAATATATTGTAATTCCTGAAGATACCGATGTGAAATTCATTGCCAACAAATTCAAAGTAAGCGAAAGCAGACTGATGAAATGGAATGAGCTGGAAAATGAAACGTTGAAGAAAAATGACATCGTTTTCCTTGAGTCTAAAAATTCTACCGGAAATACAGCCACCTATAAAGCTGAATACGGAGAAGATATGCATGATATCGCACAGAAATTCGGAATCAAATTAAATAAATTATACGCTAAAAACAGAATGGATGAAGGACAGCAGCCATCTGCAGGACAGCTAATTTATTTAATAGACAAAAAACCGCGAAACTAATTTAATTTTTTTGTTGAGAGTTTATCGTTGACAATTACATGCCAACCAGCAGCTGTCAACACCAACTAAATATATATGAAGTATCAAAGAAGTTCGGCTTTATTTGATGAAGCCTACAAATACATTCCGGGAGGTGTAAACTCTCCGGTAAGAGCATTCAAATCAGTAGGAGGAGTGCCTGTTTTTATGAAATCGGCAAAAGGAGCTTACCTTACCGATGCAGATGACAATACTTACATTGATTATATCAACTCATGGGGGCCAGCCATTTTAGGGCACACCCATCCTGAAGTATTGGAAGAACTGAAAATACAGGCTGAGAAAGGATTCTCTTTCGGTGCTCCTACAGAACTGGAAACTGAAATTGCAAAATTCATCATTGAAAATGTTCCGAATATCGACCAGATAAGAATGGTTTCTTCAGGAACAGAAGCTTGTATGAGTGCCATCAGACTGGCAAGAGGATATACAGGAAGAGATAAAATTGTAAAATTTGAAGGCTGTTATCATGGGCATTCCGATTCATTCCTGATCAAAGCAGGAAGTGGTGCTGCAACCTTCGGAAACCCAAATTCTCCGGGCGTAACAGCTGGAACAGCAAAAGACACTTTGTTAGCGCGTTATAATGATTTTGAACAGGTTGAAGATTTATTCCGTCACAATCAGGGAGAGATTGCAGCGGTAATTATAGAACCTGTTGCAGGAAATATGGGATGTGTACTGCCGGAAAACGATTTTTTACAAAAACTGAGAAAGATCTGTGATGAAAACGGAGCATTATTAATCTTTGATGAGGTGATGACTGGTTTCAGATTAGCTTTCGGAGGAGCTCAGGAACTTTTCAATGTAAAAGCAGACCTGGTAACCTACGGAAAAGTAATCGGAGGAGGGCTTCCGGTAGGAGCTTTCGCTGGTAGAAATGAAATTATGGATCATCTTGCACCAAAAGGAGGGGTTTACCAGGCGGGAACATTAAGTGGAAATCCTTTAGCAATGAGAGCCGGATTAAAAACTCTTCAGCTTATTAAAAATGATCCTGAGTTTTTCAACAGGTTACACAAGACGACAGAAACATTGGATTTTGAAATCGGGAAAATTCTGAACGAAAAAGGAATCGCTCACAGAATCAACAGAAAAGGTTCAATGATGTCAGTATTCTTCCATATCAAAAGCGTTTCCAACTTTGATGAGGCGCAGGAAGCTAATCATTCTTTGTTTAATAATTTCTTCCACCAGATGCTTCAGAATGGGGTATATCTTCCGCCAAGCGGTTATGAAACGTACTTCATCAGTGATGCCATCAAGGATAAAGAGATTGATATGACACTGGAAGCAGTGAGAAAATTTGAATATTCAAATAAATAATAATGAAACCGGATTTTAAATCCGGTTTTTTTATGGAAAAGAAAGTTTAAATTGAAAAAAGATCAACGCAATCTATGTCACTCTGTAGGAGTTTCACCAGAATAAAAACAGCATAATTGGGATTTCTGCGGAATGACAAGCGTTGTGGATATTTTTATACTAGTCGTAATTACTAGTCTTAGTTTTATACAAAAAGTAAAGGCTGTACCTTTGTCACTCCGTAGGAGTCTCAACAGAATAAAAACATCATAATCTGGATTCCTGCGGAATGACAAGCGTTGTGGATAAAAGTAGATCATAAAGCATTCCCCTAAGGAATTACCAAAAAGCATAAATCATACAGATTTTGTAATAAACCATACACTTCGTTCAGAGCACTTCTTTTTAATTTTGTCTTAAATAGATTGGAAATGAAGACCTCCGACAATAACATCTCTCGTAAACATTTTATCCGAAACTCAGCGTTGGCTGTAGCGGGACTCACTTTAATACCTGATATCATGACAGCATCGCCTTTCTTTGATGAAAGCAATATTTCGGCGAAAGGAAAAATGAGCCTTAAAAATGTTCGTCTCGAAACAGGGTTTGAATACCAGGATGGGGAAGTGTCTTCTACCAAAACAGATCTGTTTTATGTAGAAGTTGAAAACGGAAAAATCACAAAGATCACACCCAATCAACCCAATGCTAAAGCTGTAGATGCAAAAAGACTATTGATGCTTCCTGCATTTAAAGATATGCACATTCACCTTGATAAAACCTTCTATGGAGATCAGTGGCAGGCTGTGAGAAAAAGAACCGGAGGAGTCAAAGGAATGATAGCACTGGAGCAAAAAATGCTTCCTGAGATGCTTAAGAATTCAACTTTCAAAGCTGAAAAACTGATCGAGTTATTACAGTCTAAGGGAACTTCCTATGCAAGAAGCCACGTGAATATTGAACCGACTTCCAAACTTCAGTCATTAAAAAATCTGCAGAAAGCGTTAGACAATAAAAAGAAAGGCTTTGGAGCTGAGCTGGTAGCCTTTCCACAGCATGGTGTTTTCTATACGGATTCCGTGCCTTATCTGAAAGAAGCGGCGAAGATGGATATTGATTTTATCGGTGGAGTAGATCCGTTTAACATTGATGGAGATATCGAAAAAGTGGTTGACTTCACTGTTCAGCTTGCTTTGGATCATAAAAAAGGAATAGATATTCACCTGCATGAAACCGGAGATTCCGGATTGAAAACGGTAGAATACCTGATTGAAAAAGTAAATGAAAACCCTGTCCTGAAAGGGGAAACCTATTTAAGCCACTGTTTTATTCTTGCGAAATTAGAAGCCGCAAAACAAGAAGAAATTGCTGAAAAATTAGGTGAAGCAAAGATCGGAATTGTCTCCACAATCCCTTTCGGCAAACTCATTATGCCTATCCCAACTCTTTATAAACATAATGTAACTGTTCTCACAGGAAATGATAGTATTGTGGATCACTGGAATACTTTCGGAACAGGAAGTGTACTTCAGAAGGCTAACCTAATGGCTCAATTGTACGGATATTCAACAGAATTTTTATTATCAAGAAGCTTAAAACTGGCCACAGGAAATATTCTTCCGTTAGATGATAAAGGTACTCAGCAATGGCCGAAGTCCGGAGATAAAGCAGACTTTGTCCTGATTGATGCAAGCTGTTCAGCGGAAGCGGTATCAAGAATTTCTGACGTGAAATCCCTGGTACATGAAGGAAACATTGTTTTTTAATTTAAAATAAAAAAGGATTAAATAAATTAATATATAATCTAGTTGTGTTTTTTCGACCATAAAGGGGATGAAAGTTTTATGAAAAGTCATGGAATGAAGATGGAAAATGAAGATTGTGTGATAAAATAAAGCTTTTGTTCCTTTTGTGGTTGTTTTAGTTTTTTCTCATAAATTTTAGTAATTTTAGGAGAAAATCGGGCAGAGTGGCTTACCATACAGATCATTTTCCTATTTTGGGAATACAGGAATTTAGTGAAAATCAGCTGAAAGGCTGCCATCTGCTGTTCAATGAACTTTCCGGAGCACGTTCTATTGATGATCCGCATAAGCACGATTTTTTTATCATCAATCTTTTTGAGAAGGGAGCAGGCTCACATACTATAGATTTTACAGAATATGAGGTGAAAGATGACCAGATTCATCTTGTTTTTCCGGATCAGGTGCATCAATGGGTGATTGAAAAAGAAACAATAGGATACCAGCTGATGATCAGCAGAGATTGGTTTGAAAGTTTTCTGCCATCGTTACGATTTTCTGCATCGTATTACCAGAATCATCCTGTGATCAATCTTTCCAAAGAAGGTTTTGAAACTTTTCTATATGAATTCCGGGCCATTCAGAAAGAACTGAACGGAGAAAAAGTATTTTGGGAACTGATTCAAAAAAGAAGCGAACTCATCGGTTTGCTGGTGAGTAAATCTGTGGAAGGCGCTTATAAAGACTTTGAAGTCTATAATTCAAATCCTATTATTTCAAAGTTTCTGCATCTTATTGACGAACATTTCAAAACAGAAAGGTCTGTATCATTTTATGCAGATAAACTGAATATTTCTGCCAACTACCTGAATATTGTCTGCAAAAAAAATCTTAACGCTTCGGCATCATCTCTTATTCAGGATCGTATTTTACTGGAAGCAAAAAGACTTTTAAAAGTTTCCGAAATGTCTGTGAAAGATATTGTATATGACCTTGGGTTCTATGATCATGCCAGTTTTTCCAAATTCTTTAAGGCACAGACGGGAATGACGCCTTCTCAGTTCAAAGAATAATCTGTACAAAACAAGACATAATTGATACACCGGTTTTGCCTTCAAGCCGGCTTAATTTTGTATTGTTAAATTTTACATCATGAAATTTCCCTATCAATTAACTGCAAAAGGAAACTATTCCCTTAAAAATGTCCGTCTGGAAACAGGTTTTGAATACGAAAATGATGAGGTGGTTGGAACAAAAACAGACCTTTTCAGTATTGAAATTGAAGACGGAAAAATAAAAACAGTAAAAGCCAATGGTCCTGCTTCCAAAGCAATTGATGCGAAAGGATATCTGATGCTTCCTGCTTTCAGAGATATGCACATTCATCTGGATAAAACATTATATGGTCTTCCATGGCAGGCACTTTCTCCGAAACGAAAAACGGTGAAAGATATGATCGCTTATGAGCAGGAAATCATCCCTGAATTGCTGAAAACTTCGGTAAGCAGGGCAGAACAGCTGATCAGTTTACAGCAGCATTACGGGACTCATTTTGTAAGAACACATTTCAATATTGATCCTACATCAGGACTGAAATCTCTGGAACATCTTGAACAGGCGCTTGAAAACAAAAAAGATTCTTTCAAAGCTGAACTGGTGGCCTTCCCGCAGCATGGAGTGTATTATACGGAATCTGTTCCATTAATGAAGGAGGCAGCCCAGCTGAAAAGTGTGGGGTTTATCGGCGGACTTGATCCTTTGAGTATTGACGGAAGTATTGAAAAAGTAATGGATTTTACAGTTCAACTGGCTGTGGATCATCATAAAGGAATTGATATTCACCTGCATGAGATGGGAGAGTCCGGAATGAAAACGATCAATTATCTGATTGATAAAGCAATCGAAAATCCAGTGCTTCAGGGAAAGACTTTTGTAAGTCATGCCTTTGCATTAGCTCACCTTTCACCCCAGGAAACGGAACAGATTGCAGAAAGACTGGCTGCAGGAAAAGTAGGAATAGCTTCTTCCGTACCTTTTAAAGGAAAAGTAATGCCTATTCCAACCCTGAAAAAATATGGAGTAAACGTATTGATCGGAAATGATAATGTTCAGGATTACTGGAGTACTTTCGGATCTGGAAGTATGCTGCAGAAAGCGAATCTTATTGCTGAACTTTACGGATATACTACAGAATATGCCCTTTCAAGAGCTTTTCAGTTTGCTACTCAAAGTATTGTTCCTCTGGATGAAAAAGGAAATCAGCAGTGGCCAAAAGCCGGTGATGAAGCAACCATTGTTCTTACAGAGGCTTCCTGTTCTGCGGAAGCCGTTTCCAGAATGTCTGAAATAAAAGCCCTGATGAATGCAGGAAATTTATTCTGGAGAAACTAATCTGAAGTATATATATTTTTATACACTTGTTTTTTGTAATGCCATCGGAAGCTTTTCGGATGGCTTTTCTTGAATGGGTTTCGGAGAGTGGGTTTAGACTTTTCGTAATCCTGGTTTTTGTTTTCCGGATCAGAGATTCAGATGGTGAATTTCGAGATTGTTTATATTCAATAGGAACGGGCTTTAGCCCGTTTGAATGGAAAAAGATATTCCTCCGGCTTTAGCCAAAACTTATTAAGGAAGGGTATGTGTCTAAACATAAAAATAATGGTTCAAATTGCAATCCGGTATTTTTACAATGTGAACATCTATTCATATTCAAAATTCCTAATATTTGTAATATCCCATAATAACCATAAAAAAAGCCCCCGGAAATACTTCCGGAGGCCTTCTATTTGAAATTAAATCTAGGTACTTATATGATGATGTTATAAGTTAAAGTTTGTCCATCCTGCATACCAGGTATCGTTCGCATCTTTTACAGCACCTTTGTAAGTAACCTGTGTAAACCAAGTCGCTAATTTAGGGTTAGTAAATGCACCTCCTGTTAATAATGGAGAACCTGAACCAGGAGCGAAGTTTGGTGTAGTTCCTGCAGGAGCCCATGCGTTGGCAAGCTTTACATCAGCAGTAGAAGCAAGGATTGTGTTTCCTTTAGCATTAAACCAGGTTGTAAGATCTGCTAACGTATACGTTGTTGGAGTAGAGGTAGATGGTCCGAACTTTAAAGGAGTTTGCATTCCTGCTAAAACGTTGTTTTCAAAGAATAGTTTATTACCTACAATATTGTTATCTGTTGGAGATCCTTTTGTAGCATCAATGAATAATCCAACAGGGAATCCTGTGAATACAGAGTTGAAAACAGAGATAGAAGAATTTCTTCTGATCTGTAATGCATTCTGGAATAATGCGTTGATAGACCCAGAAGCCGCAGAGTTGATTGGTCCGATAATCGTCATATTAGAGAATGTAGCGGATGTCTGAGGCGTTAAAATAGAACCGTTGGCATCATTATCAGATTCAAATGCGTTAGAACCGGAAACGTCTGCAACCTGAGAATCTCTTACTGCGATACCAAACTGTACCTTTCCTGAGAAACCGTTATCAGTATCAAAATCGTCATCAAGACCTTTATAAGAAATAAGGTGAGAACAGTTTACCGTTCCTCCGAACCACTCAAAACTGTCATCATTAGCATAAGCAACTTCTACATAGTCTACTGTAGTTCCGCTACCTACACCACCGAACGTAATTCCGTTGATCTCTTTATCCGGTAAGAATGCATATCCTGCATATTCTATTCTTACATATTTTAATACACCACTGTTGTCAGCAGCGTTAGTACCACCATAAAGTCCAAGACCTTCAGAGTTGTTAATACCTCCTTCAATTTCTCCAACTCCGTTTGCTCCTCCGAAAGACGCATTGGTAGGAGCGTTTCCTAAGATTACAACACCTGCCCAGTCTCCTCTTTTAGGACTTGGTTTTTCTGAAGTGAAGATAATAGGGTTGGCAGCAGTTCCTTCCGCCATGATTTTGCTTCCTCTTGTAATGATCAAAGCTCCGTTTTTATCAGCTTCACCTACAATCTTTGTACCTGGCTCAATAGTTAAAGTAGCTCCGTTAGTTACATATACCAGTCCTCTTAGCTTATAGATTTTATTGGCTTTAAGTGTAGTATTGGAAGTGATTTTTCCTGAAAGAATAAGGTTTTCAGTTTCTCCGTTTCCGTTACCTCCATTTTGAATAATGGTAGGTCCATCTTCTTCTATATTTCTACAAGCGGTAGTTGATACTAGAGCGCCAAGCATTAAAGAATATAAAACGAACTTTTTCATGTTATAAAGAATTAAATTATTTATTAGATTATTTGTTGAGTGAATTAAAAATTGTATCCCAGTGTTAAACTGATATTGGTTCCTGTAAGCCTTTCGATAGCAAGAGCATCTTTGCTGTCATACTTACCATTGTCGTTCAGGTCATGGTAGAATTTAGCACGACGGTTCAGGATATCTGAAACATTCAGCTTGATTTCTCCTTTGTTGCTCCATAATTTTTTAGCAAGCTGGAAGTCTAAAAGAGGTCTGGGTGCTTCCCAGATTGGTGGAACCTGATCGTTTCCTACATATAAGATTCTTCTTCCGATCATGTTGAATAATAGGGTAGAAGACCAACCTGATTTTTCAGTATCGTACTGAAGACTTAAGTTAACCGTGTATGGAGACTGTCCCTGCATTGGTCTGTCTATGTTGGTAGCTTCGTCCGTTACTCTGTTTTTAATTAATGCTACGTTTCCACCCAGCGTAAAGTTTTTAAGAGCACTTACAAAATCCAGTTTTTTTCTTGCTTCCACTTCTAATCCATAAGCATCAGCTTTATCTACGTTAAGGTAGTTGAAAGTGTTACTGGTTCCTACCCCTGATTGGTTGAAGTATAATTCGATCGGTTTTTTGAAGTTTTTATAGAAACCTGCCACGGATATAATTTCTCCGTTTCTTGGGTAGAATTCCCAACGAAGGTCGGCACTCGTGATTTTAGTTCTTTCAATAGATTTGTTACCGATTACAGTTGCTCCAAGGTCAAAATCATAATATGCCAAAGGAGAAACCTCTCTGAATTCCGGTCTTACAACAGTTTGTGAACCTGCGAGACGAATATTCATTTTAGGATTTACCTTGAATGTTAAGTTAACAGCAGGTAAGAAGTCTGTAACACGTGTATTTACAAAACGATCATCGCTTTTCTTTGTGCTTCCTACCAATTGATCAAAGTTTTCAACTCTTAATCCCCAGACTGCTCTTAACCATGGCGTGAAGTTGTTGTCAAACTGTAAATACCCTGCGTTAAGGATTGTATTGGCAATATATCGGTACTGGTTTCCTGCAATTTCATCAAATGTAAATCCTCCGTTAGTTCCAAAATTACCAGGATTGAAGATCGTTTCAAAAGGCTGAGAAAGTAATCCCTGATTGAAGTTTTCAAGTCTTACAGAGAACGGTCTTGAGTTGTATATTCTGTCTTTTACCTGGAATAAATACCCTCCTTTGATCGTTTGTTTTTGTCCGAACATCGTAAATGTCTTGGATACATCACCTCCTGCATTATATAAATAGTCACTTAGCGTAGAGTAGAATACACTTCCTGATTTTTGAGAAAGACCATTAGAAATCAATGCTAAATAAGGGCTTCCCGGCATGTTCGTATATTGGTTATACTGCAAACGCTGTAGCAAAGGGATGTATTGATCAAGAATCCCGAAGCTTCCGTACCAGTTTACGGTAAGACCGCCAAGAACATCAAGTTTATGGTTACCGGAAAGGGTAGAGTTATAGAAAGTAGTTTCTTTAAATCCAATTTCCCTTGCCATGATGTTTGTTCCGTTAATCGGATCAAATTCAAAGTCCTTTCCAGTTCTGAAGGACATGTGATTTACTGTATTGTTGGTGATGATATTCTTTAGGGAAATTTTATTGTTGCTGTTCAGCTTTAAAGAAAGGTTCAACATCCCTCCTAAAATAATATCATTGCTGTATTTTTCTGTAAAATAATCGAAGTTGGTATCAGCAAGTTGATTATTGATGGTAAAGAAACGGTTGGTAGATTCAGTTCTTCTTTTGTTGTTACTATAGTTTAAAACAGCAATTACTCCTAAATCTTTTCCGAATAACTTCGTGTTGAAACCTCCGTCTAACTGTAAACTTAAGTTTTCAGGATAACCGATACTGTTGTATCCAAGATTCTTTGTATATCCTTTACCAATCTCTGTTTTCTGCGCTTCAGTCAGAATACTGAAAGCGTTTTTTGCAGGCATATTGGTAGGGAGTTTTCGGTAACCGTCATCAATTCCTAAAAAGTCCCATTTTCCTCCTTTCTGCATATGGAATTCCTGTCCCATAGTAGCGGTGTTTCCTCCTACGCCTACCTGTACATTGAAGAAGTTTTTATTAGGAATATCTTTAGTATTTACCTGAATCAATGCACCTCCCCATTCACCTGTATATTCAGGAATGAAAGTTTTGTTGATCACAAGGGTTTCGATAACGTTAGCAGGGAAAAGGTCAAAAGAGAAAGTCTTTCTGTCTGGTTCCGTACTGGATAACTGGATGCCGTTCAGCATGGCCTGGTTGTAACGGTCTGATAAACCTCTTACTACAATATATTTTCCGTCAAACAAACTCACCCCGGAGACTCTTTTCAGAACTTCACCCGTGTTTCTGTCCGGACTTCTTTTAATAGCTTCAACACCAATAACCTGAGAAACTACACCCGCATTCTTTTGTAAACCGATGGTAGAGGCTATGGTTTCTTTTCTTGCATTTGATTTTATGACAACACCCTCAATTTCTTTTTCTTTGGTAGATGGTTTATCCAGAACGATATCAAGGTGAGTATTACCTTCATTTTTGATAATCACCTCACTGATCTCTTTTCTGTTATACCCATTGGAGCTTACCGTTACAATGTAATTGGCACCGGGAGAAAGGTTGATAGAGTAGTATCCGGAAATGTCAGTGGTTACTTCCTGACCATTTACCTTTACTTTTACACCTTCTATAGGAGTATTATCTTTCTCGTCCAATACCCTACCTTCCAAAATCTGACTTTGTGCAAAAGCATAGCCAGCAGAAAACAAGGCAAGTAGCATGATGCTCTTGTGGAGTTGTTTTTTCATTATTACTTCTTTTACTTCTTTTTCAAGGGCAAAATAAGGGCTAAGTTTTTAAGAAAACTTTAGGAGAATCTTAATTAATTATGAAGTTTGTATTAACGGATGAATGAATTTTATAGTTATCGATGTTTTATTTATATAATTATAATTTTTGTTTTAATATTGAATATTATTCCTTATATTTGATTTTTATATATTTATTTATTGATTTATTTATTGATTTTGTAATTTGTGTTTAAAATGTTGTTTTTTAATAATTAGTTAACATTTGACGGATAGATGAAATCAATTGAAATAATTAATTTTGTGGGAATTCTTAAACTAGAAGATGAGCAAAAAAATTCTTTTAATAGACGATGAACTGGACATTTTAGAGATTCTGTCTTACAATTTGGAAAAGGAAGGGTACGATATCTATACCGCTACCAATGGTAACGAAGGTATAGAGAAAGCAAAGGAAATTGTTCCGGACCTTATCTTATTAGATGTCATGATGCCTGAAAAAGATGGTATAGAAACCTGTCAGGAACTTCGTAAAGTGAAAGAACTGCAAAAAACACTTATTGTGTTCCTTTCTGCAAGAAGCGAAGAATTTTCTCAATTAGCAGGTTTTCAGGCGGGTGCTAATGACTATGTCGTAAAACTGATCAAACCGAAAATCCTTATCTCTAAGGTAAATGCATTATTGCAGCTAACCTCTCAGGTTTCTGACAATGCTAAACTCATCGAAATCGGAGACCTTGTTATCGACAAAGATAACTTCAGAGTTTCCAAAAGTGGACAGCAGTTTCTTCTTCCCAAAAAAGAATTTGATTTGCTTTACCTTTTGGCTTCCAATACTGAAAAGGTTTTCAAAAGAGAAGAGATTCTGGAAAAAGTTTGGGGTAATGATGTGATTGTAGGAGAAAGAACCATTGATGTTCACATCAGAAGACTAAGAGAAAAATTAGGGATCAATACCATTCAGACATTAAAAGGGATTGGATATAAACTGATCGTTTAATTATTTAAAAATCTTAACTTTACGTTCAATCATTAAAACGTTGTAAAATTGAAATTTTACAGACTTACCCTCGTTGCCTCCTGTCTGCTGACACTGGTAATGCTCCTTTTAGGTGTCGTATTCGATTCGCTGAAAGATATCTACTATGAGACCCCTTTGTTCAAAACGGGTCTTTTCATCTGTATTGTCCTGATCTTCCTGATCAACTGTGTAGTACTGGAACTCCTTTTCAATTACTACAGCAGAAAACAGGTAAAAGGTCTTTCAGGTTTTCTTCCGCAGGAAATAGTACAGAATCATGATGAAAATATCACCATCAAAGAACTAGGTGAAAGATTTTCAGATCTCAATCAGCAGCAGGTATCTGAAATTGATATGATGAAAGAGATGGAAAGCTACCGTAAAGAATATATCGGAAATGTTTCCCATGAACTGAAAACCCCTTTATTTTCTATTCAGGGATATGTAGAAACCCTAAGAGACGGCGGAGTAGACAACCTTACGATCCGGGATAAATATCTGGAAAGAATTGATAAATCGGTAGAAAGACTTATTGCTATTGTAACCGATCTTGATATGATCAATAGGCTGGAAGCTGGCGAAATCAACCTTACCGTTTCAAAATTTGATGTCAACCTTCTGATCAAAGAGATTTTTGACCTTCTTGATCTTGAAGCTGAAAAACGAAATACAACTTTACAGATTCAGACCCTTCATCCACAGATTTTTGTAGAAGCGGATAAACAGAAAATTTCTCAGGTTTTTATTAATCTGATCTCCAATGCCATTCATTATGCTAACAGACAGGAAGCAAAAGTGATTGTAAAAACCAGTATCCTGAAAAATAAGGTGCTGATAGAGGTGATAGACAACGGAATGGGAATCAAATCCGAAATTCTTCCAAGAATCTTCGAAAGATTTTATCGTGTGGAAACCAGCAGAAGCAGAAGAGAAGGCGGCTCCGGGCTTGGCCTGGCTATTGTAAAACACATCCTTGAAGCTCATAACGAAAATATTACCGTAGAAAGTGTTTACCTTGAAGGCACAAAGTTTAGTTTTATGCTTGAGAAAAGTAAATAATTCCGGCAAAATGTAAGAAAAAAAAATATTTTAAAAAATCCTGAAATATTTTTTTGTCACATGTCATTTATTATATATTTGCAACAGAGATTTATCATAATTATAAAGGCAAAAAAGTAATTTAAGAAACTGATATGGTTTACAAAATCCGCGTAATATTAGATGCGAAAGAGGATATTTTCCGTGATATTGAAGTTAAGGGAAAACAAACGTTATGGAACTTACATTTAGGAATTAAAAGTGCATTCAGTCTGCAGGGAGATGAGCTTTCTACTTTTAATCTGTTGGAAGACGACGGAACGATCGTAAAAAGTGTCCCATTGGAAGATATGAGTGATGATGGTGACGGCGAAATTATGTCAGATGTTTACATTGATGAGGCTTTTGAAAATGTAGGAGACAAAGCACAGTTCCAGTATGGGCTTCTTGATCTTTGGGAATTTTTCTGTGAGCTTATTGAAGTAATTGAAGAAACAAAAGGCGTGAACTATCCAATCACGGTGTACAGATTTGGAAATGTTCCGTTGAAAGCTCCTAGCAAAAACGGAAGTGCAGGTGGCAAAAAGAAATCAGCAATGCCATTGGTAGATGATGAATTCGGCTTCGATGATGATTTTGTAGCAGGAGGAAATTTTGCAGATGAAGATGATGACAGCTTCGATGATGATGAGGAAGAAGACTATAATGATGATGTCTTTGATGATGAAGATGATAATGATGACGAAAGATAGTCAACAACAATATATTGCCCTGGATTTTGATCCGGGGCTTTTTTATGCCAAAATAGCAAGAAGATAAAGAGAGCATATTTTTCTTTTTTCCCCTTTTTCCCAAAAAAACAATCCTTACTTTTGTTAAAAATAGTTTAATGAAAAAATTACTTTTGTTAGCTGTAATTGGTCTGGGAATTGTTTCCTGTACCACTCAAAAAAATACCCGGAAGATGACAGAACTGCCAAAAGATTGGAAACATAATACAAATATCTACGAAGTAAACATAAGACAATATACTCAGGAAGGAACTTTCAAAGCATTTGCAAAAGAAATGCCCCGGCTGAAATCTATGGGCGTAAAAACACTTTGGTTCATGCCCGTTACCCCAATTGCCCAGCAGAATAAAAAGGGAAGCCTGGGAAGTCCTTATGCCGCTGCAGATTACACTTCCATCAATCCTGAATTCGGGACTCTGCAGGATTTTAAAGACATGGTGAATGAAGCACACAGGTTAGGATTTAAAGTAATCATAGACTGGGTAGCCAATCATACAGGCTGGGATCATGTGTGGACAAAAACACATCCTGAATTTTATCTTAAAGATCCGGATGGTAAATTCCATATAGCTTCCGGAATGGACGATATTATTGAGCTGGACTATAAAAACAGGGAAATGCGTCAGGCTATGATCGATGCCATGAAATTCTGGGTGCAGGAAACCGATATAGATGGTTTCCGATGTGATCTAGCTTCATGGGTAGAAGTAGACTTCTGGGAACAGGCACGTCCTGAAGTAGAAAAAATAAAACCCCTTTTCTGGCTGGGAGAATTTGATGAGTTGGAAAGCCCGGAATACGGAAAAGTTTTTGATGCCAGCTATTCCTGGAAATGGATGCACAAATCTGCCGATTATTATAAAAAAAACGAACCTCTTCAGGAGCTCAAGGATTTGTTGAGACAGTATTCTAATATTGGAGACGCCTCCATGAGAGCCTGGTTTACCACAAACCACGACGAAAACTCGTGGAACGGAACCGAATATGAAAAATATGGCGTCATCACAAAACCAATGGCTGTATTCTCCGCCACATGGAATGGTGTTCCGTTATTATACTCAGGGCAGGAACTTCCGAATATGAAGAGACTGGAGTTTTTCGAAAAAGATGCCATCAAATGGACGAATACCTATCAGGTTGCTGATTTCTATAAAACAGTATTGGATTTGAGAGCTTCGAATCCGGCTTTAAGAGGAGGAGATACCAACGTTACAACTTACCTTCTTAATACAACAGCAAATGATAAAATTCTGGCTTATGTAAGAAAAAACGGCAATGATGAAGTTTTGGTTGTTCTGAACATGTCAAAAGAACCGGTTAACTTTTCTATTGAAGACGAACATCTGTCGGGAACATTCAGAAATGTTTTTGATAAAACCAAAAGAGATTTCAGCAATGGAAAAGATTTTAGCTTTAAAGTATCTGATTTTGCCGTATTTGAAAAATAATATTTAGATCTTTGGCTTTATCTTAATGAATAGCCACTAAGCAGTACTTAATTTCCCTCCGCTGGAGGGGTGTCAAAATCTGTGATTTTGACGGGTTGGTTTATCTACCCGCAATAAAAAAGATCATCCAATGAACAAACAGGAAATAATCAACCTCATTAAAGCAAAAGCGGCAGACAAAATCCGGTATTTTGAAAACCTGATCGCAGAAACACGGGCATCCAACAATGACACCAAAAGCTCAATGGGGGACAAATACGAAACCGGAAGAGAAATGCTTCAGCAGGAAATCAATAATCTGCAGAGACAGCTTAACGAAGTGTTGAACCAACAGGCTGTTTTGCAGAAAATAACTGCGGATCTTTCAGAAAAAGTTCAGAACGGAGCATTGGTAAAAACTGATAAAGGATTGTTTTATATTGCCGCTTCCATGGGAGAAATTGTTTTTGAGAACCAGAAAATCATGACCGTTTCTGCAGAATCACCCTTGGTGAAAGTTATGTATGGAAAAAAAACAGGAGAAACATTTACAGTCAATACCATTCATCAGACCATTGAAAATATATGGTAAAATTAATTCCTGTTAGATGGCAGATATACAGCTGTTTAATAGAAAATAAACATCACCGCTATAAAATGCATTCATAAAAGTGAGTGCTTTTTTTAATGGTTTTTACTAAATTTGAAACTTAAAATCTCATTCAAAATGCAAAACTACCTGGACCTTTTACAGCATATTTTAGACAACGGAACTGATAAAACCGACAGAACCGGCACCGGAACAAGAAGTGTTTTCGGATATCAGCTGAGATATGATCTGTCAAAAGGATTTCCTTTGGTAACCACAAAGAAAGTGCATTTAAAATCCATTATCTATGAGTTGCTTTGGTTTCTGAAAGGAGAGACCAATATCAAATACCTTAAAGATAACGGAGTAAGCATCTGGGATGAATGGGCGAATGAAAATGGAGACCTGGGACCTGTTTACGGAGCACAATGGAGAAGCTGGAATGGGGCTGACGGAAAAATTGTAGATCAGATCACAGAAGTAATTGATCAGATCAAGAAAAACCCGGATTCCAGAAGACTTATCGTATCGGCATGGAATGTTGCAGAAATTCCAAACATGGCTTTGGCTCCCTGTCATGCCCTGTTCCAGTTTTACGTAGCGGATGGTAAATTATCCTTACAGCTGTATCAGAGAAGTGCTGATGTTTTCCTTGGAGTACCTTTCAATATTGCAAGTTATGCACTACTTTTGATGATGGTAGCGCAGGTTTGTGATCTTGAAGTAGGTGATTATGTTCACAGTTTTGGAGATGTTCATATCTATAATAACCACTTTGAGCAGGTAAACAGACAGCTTGGAAGAGAACCAAGAGCACTTCCGACAATGAAATTAAACCCTGAAGTTAAAAATATCTTTGATTTCGATTTCGAGGACTTTACTTTAGAAAATTATGATCCGCATCCGGGGATCAAAGCTCCTGTAGCCATTTAATATTCTTATATCGCTTTATTTTTTTAATTTACATCTATTTTTTTTATTAATAGATGCATTATCTGTGGTCATAAACTAAGGAATCGGAATATAAATCCTTTAGCACACTTTCTTTTGGCAATTGTTTCTTACATTTGAAAGAACAACTCCGGTTCGTTGGATTCTTTTTGTAAAGTGATCCGTTGGCAGACAGGAAATTATAAATATCAAATACTTAAGAATAAATTATGAAGTATTTAAAAATTAATATAGAAGAAAATGCAGATGTTGAAGTACTGAAAAATGCAGTACTTCAGTTGAAAGGTGTAGCATCAGCAGAAATAGTGGATGACGAAAATCCGGAAAGCGAACTCAAAAAAGCCTTTGCAAAAACAAAAGAACAGCTTAAAAAAGGTGATTATGAAACTTTAGTCAATGACATTTTCGACATCATCATAAAAAAATAATTCTAAAAAATAATAAAGCAGACCGATGAGAAAGGCCATTTTATCAATTGCTATACTTGGAATTTTATTTTCCACAAATGTATCAGCACAAACCGAAACTTCAGGAAGAGAAAAAATATACAGAGCTACTCACACTAAAGTAACGGAACTTAAGCACACCAAGCTGAAAGTGAATTTCGATTATCAGAAAGAACAGATGAATGGGGAAGAATGGCTTACCGCTTCACCTTACTTCTATGCAACGAACGAGCTTACTCTTGATGCAAAAGGAATGTTGATTCATGAAGTAGCTCTTGATAGTAACGGGAAGAAATCTCCTTTGAAATATGATTACAAAGATGATATTCTGAAAATCAGCCTTGATAAAACCTATCAGAAAAATCAGGAGTATACAGTGTATATCAAATATACATCCCGCCCGAATGAAGTGAAGCAGCAGGGAAGCATGGCAATTAATGATGCAAAAGGGCTGTATTTCATCAATGCTCAGGGAACAGATCCGGATATGCCAACCCAAATCTGGACGCAGGGAGAAACGGAATCTTCTTCTGCATGGTTTCCTACTATTGATAAACCCAACCAAAAGACAACCCAGGAAATCTATATGACAGTTCCTGATAAATATGTAACATTATCCAATGGTATTATGAAAGATTCTCAAAAAGAATCGAACGGACTCAGAACCGATCATTGGGTGATGGATAAAAGACATTCTACCTATCTTTTCTTTATGGGAGTGGGAGAATATGCCGTTGTAAAAGACAAATGGAAAAACATTCCGGTTGATTATTATATTGAAAAGGAATACGAGCCTTATGCTAAACAGATCTACGGAAATACACCGGAAATGATCGACTTTTTCTCAAAAAAACTGAATTATGACTATCCCTGGGCGAAATATGCTCAGATTTCCGGAAGAGATTATGTAAGTGGTGCAATGGAAAATACCACAGCCACTCTTCATGGAAGTGATATTCTTCAGAAGCCGGGACAGCTCATCGATGAAAATACATGGGAAGATACCATTGCTCATGAACTGTTTCATCATTGGTTTGGAGACCTGGTAACTGCAGAAAGCTGGAGTAATCTTACCGTTAATGAATCTTTTGCCAATTATTCAGAATACCTTTGGAATGAATATAAATATGGAAAAGATCAGGCCGATTATCACCTCATGACAGATGTAAATCAGTATATCCATAATCCTTCAGATTTTAATAAAAATCTGGTAAGATTCAATTACGAATCCAGGGAAGATGTTTTTGACCTCGTAACATATCAGAAAGGTGGCGGGATTTTAAACATGCTGAGAAATTATCTTGGAGATGATGCCTTTTTTGCAGGAATGAATGATTATCTGAAAACCAACGAATATCAGAACGCAGAAGCACACCAGTTAAGACTTTCTTTTGAAAAAGTATCGGGTAAAGACTTAAACTGGTTCTTTAACCAATGGTATTTCGGAAGCGGAAATCCTAAAATTAATTACTCATCCACCTTTGAGCCGGTAAAAAAACAGATGGCTGTAACCATTAACCAAACTCAGGAAAAACCCTTTGAATTTCCTCTGGCTATTGATGTCTATGACAACGGAAAACCTAAAAGATACAATGTCTGGGTAAATGCAGAAGCAAAAAATACATTCAGTTTTGATGTTTCTAAAGCACCGGATCTTGTTAATATCAATGCAGACGGAGTCTTACTGGCTGATATTACTGATACTAAAACTCCGGAACAGAATCTGATGCAGTTTACTAACTCCAAGGAATTTAAAAGCAGATATCTGGCTCTCAACGGAATTAAAGATCAGGCCGGGAAAAGCCCTGCAGCTGTAAAATTGTTGGCAGCAGCATTGAAAGATCCTTTCTTCAGGGTAAGAATAAAGGCTTTGAATGTAATAGACCTTACTAATCCTGAACAAATGAAGGCGCTGGGTGCTGAAGTTGAAAAACTGGCTTCCAATGATCCTAAAACATTGGTACAGGCGGCAGCTATTACGGCTTTAGGAAAAACAAAAGATAAAAAGTATCTTCCTTTATTTGAAAAAGGAGTGAATGCCGTTTCGAATGCGGTGAAAGGAAGTTCAATGAGTGCCCTTCTTTCTATTGATCCGTCAAGAGCAAACAGCCTGGCTGATAAAATTGATATGAAAGGAGCTTCTGATGCATTGCAGGCACAATTGCTCCCAATTATTGTAAAAAACAAGATTACTTCACAGATCGAAAATATTGCACCTCTTGCTACTTTTTATCCATTCATTAAATTCCAGAATCCGGAATTGGGAAAAGCCGCAGAAGATGGTTTCAACTGGATCATGACTTCCGACAACCTGAAAGCAACAGAAAGCATAACAAAAATAGCAGGATATGCTAAAAACCAAATGGCAGACAATCCGCAGGCTAAAATGATGATGGTTCAGATGCTGAAAGATGGTTTGAGTAAAAAAATGGAACTGCTCAAACAGAATCCACAAAACGCAGCAAGTATCAATAAGCAGATTGATGTCATTAATAAAGCAATTGAAAACTATAAATAAACAGATAAAGCCGGCAGATTTGCTGGCTTTCTTTGTATGATGAAGATGTGTATAAACTGTAGGATTATATTTTTAAATACATTGATTTTTAATGATGTTGCAAAAATTAGCACTTTTTACCACTGTTTTTTATATTATCTTTCATAAATTCGTTTAAAATTTAGACAATTATGAGTTTTGGAATTGAAGCAGCAGGGTATTATGTGCCTGGTTTATATTTGGAGATTAAGGATTTAGCAGATAAAAGAGGAATAGAACCAGCAAAATTGGAAAAAGGCTTAGGTCTTCATAAAATGGGACTTTCTGACGTTCACGAAGATGCTGCCACTTTTGCAGCAGAAGCATTACTGAAGCTTATAAAAGACTATCAAATCAATCCTGAAGAAATAGCAAGAGTATACCTTGGGACAGAAAGCGCAGTGGATGCTGCAAAACCTACAGCTTCCTATGCTGTACAGATGGTAGAAAAAGTATTGGAAGAAGAATTTGGAACAAGATGTTTCAGAAACTGTGACGTTCTTGATATGACTTTTGCCTGTGTAGGGGGAGTAGATGCTTTACATAACGCTCTGGACTTTGTAAGAGTAAATCCTGATAAAAAAGCAGTCGTAATTGCCAGTGATTATGCAAAATATGAATTGGCATCATCAGGAGAATATACACAAGGAGGCGGTGCTGTGGCTCTTTTGATTTCCTCAAAACCGGATCTTCTTGAAATAGAAAATAATTGGGGAGTAGCCTCAGAAAGTGTCTTTGATTTTTTTAAACCGAGAAGATCATATAAAAAGGAAGACTTGAATGGAGCTCCCGAAGCATTTCCTGAAAAGATTGAAATTTTTACAGATGAACCAGTTTTTGACGGACAATATTCTAACCAGTGTTATCAGGATAGAATAAAAGAAGCTTATTATCATTATAAAGAAATAACCGGGCAGGAAAAACCGTATGAAAACTGGCAGTATATTATTTTCCACCTTCCTTATGCGTTCCATGGGAAAAGGGTTTTTACCGAAATCTACAGCCTTGAGAACGCCCTTTCCTATGAAACAGCAGATGAACAAAAAGCAGTGGCTAAATCAGAAAACTATCTGAAATTAATTAATGATAAGATAGAAAAGACCCAGAGAGCCTCTTCAGAAATAGGAAATATGTACACAGCTTCCATATTTATGGCGCTTCTTTCAGCATTACAAACATCTTTTAACGAAAATGAAGAACTTTCCGGAAAAGAAATTGGTTTTGTAGGGTATGGAAGTGGCTCAAAATCAAAAGTATTTGCAGGAAAAGTTTCCGGGAACTGGAAAAAAGTAGTAGAGAAATGGAATTTGTTTGAAAGTTTGAACCAAAGAACTGCTGTAAACTTTGAAACCTATGAAAAACTTCACAGAAAACAGTTGAATGAATCTGTAAACAGAGATTATAAAGGTTTCGGATTAATTTCTATTGAAGAGGAAAATCCTGTTTTAACCGGAGCCAGATATTATGGCTACCAGCAATAGTATTTTTTTAATAATATTAACAAAAGCATTCCACGTATGGGATGCTTTTGTTTTTTAGTGTTTTTTTTGTTGATTGCATGGGTTTTAGCTTTTTCTTTACTTATGATTTATTCATTTTTTTTACCTAAAACAGTGAAACTGTAAATTTTTTTTATTGTTTGTCTTCATTAAGTGTGACATGACCATTTTTTTTAATCTTGTTAAAATTATGTTAACAGTGTGTTAAATGAAATTTTTTTAACACATTGTAAAAATTTTTTTAATCTTTTCATATTAAAATTAACTTTTAATGAAGTTGTTGTAATTTAACCAGTTGTTTTTCAAGTATTTATAATTTGATCTTATTGACATTATTAACATATTTGCTTTCTCAAGATATTAAAATATGTTAACTATGAATGTAAAACTAAGTTTGATAAGTGCCGGTGTGTTGTTCTTTATGGGGCATCATGTTTATGGGCAGAAAGTGAAAAACGATACTATCCGGAAAGAAATAGAAGGAGTAGTGGTGACAGGTTATCAGAAAAAAGCTAAAGATGAAATCACACAGGCTCAATCCGTTGTTACTGCTGATGAGTTAAAAACACAAACTCCCGCTACTTCTATCGGAAATATGCTTCAGGGGCGTGCTTCGGGAGTATTTGTACAAGCAAAAAACGGACAGCCCGGAGCGGCGGCTGAGATCAACATCCGGGGTATTGCAGGCTTTACCGGAAATTCAGAACCTTTGTATGTAGTTGACGGAATTTATATGACTGCAAGACAATTCAGTGCCGTTAATGGAAACGATATTGAAAGCATGGTGGTGCTGAAAGATGCAGCAGCAACAGCCCAGTATGGTTCCAGAGGAGCAAACGGAGTAATTGTTGCTACAACAAAAAAAGGAAGAAACGGCAGAACCCAGTTTTCTTTTGAAAGCAGACTCGGGTTTTCACAAAAGATTTCTGATAAAGAACTCAATTTCGAAATGATGAATTCTGCCCAGAAACTGCAATATGAAAGAGAAATGAATGCACTTGGGCTGGGAGGGCTGCCAGTCTATAGTGCAACAGAGGAAGAAGCCCTTCTGAAGTTAGACCATAACTGGCAAAAAGATATTTTAAGAACTTCTTTTCTTCAGAGCTATTTGCTTTCTGCCAGAGGAGGAAATGCTAAAAATAAGTTCTATTACTCTTTAGGGTATGATAAAGATGACGGTATTGTCCGGGATATTAACGGATTTGACAGATATACCGGGAGATTTAATTTTGAAAATAATCTAAATGACCGGCTAAAAGTGGGCTTAGATCTGGGGGTTTCTTACCAGCAGACACAGAATGTAAGAGATAGAAACAATACCCAAAGCCCATTTGGTGCTATGTACAGGTATAACACTTTTGAGCCGGTATACAATCCTGACGGATCCTATAATATAAAATTGAGATCGGGATCCAATGTGGTGGAAGCATTAAGAAATGTTCCTGATATTGACCAGAGATTAAGGGCATCCGGAAATATTTTTGGTGAATATAAATTCAATGATGGTCTGTCTTATAGAATGTATTTTAACTCTTTATATGATAATCTGGTAAATACGAACAACATCAAAAAAGGATCACAGTTAGACCTTACTACTAATGGAGCCAATGGCTCAGGAAGACTTACAAAATCAACGTTTTACACATTCAATTATATTTATGGGAACAGATTGGATTTCAGAAAACAGCTGAATGATCATTATATAGGAGCAACGGGTATCATAGAATTCAGCAATGAGTTTACAGAAGATATTACAGCAAGTGGTTTCAACTACAAGAATGCGAATTCAGATGCCCCTTCCACTACGACCCCTTCGGATAAAAATACCTTTACAGGAAATAAGGTGAGAAGCACCCTATTTTCTTTGCTTGGGCTTTTTGAATATAATTACCAAAAGAAATATTTAATTACAGCATCCATTCGTCAGGATAAAAGTTCAAAATTCGGTGCGAATAACAAATCGGGAGTTTTCTGGAGCGGCAGTGCAGCCTGGAATATCGGGAAAGAAGATTTTTTAAATCAAAGTTTTTTTAATGATCTTAAGCTAAGGGCATCTTATGGAATAACAGGAAATGACAGAAATATTCCTAATTATACCAATATAGGATATGTTACTTATGGGGATTACGGAAGCGGAGGAACAATGGTTTCCACAAGCATTGTTGGGAATCCTGATATTAAATGGGAAACTAACAGAACAATCAATCTGGGAGTTGACTTTGCATTCATGAAAAACAGATTCAGGGGTGCGGTAGAGGTCTATCGCTCAAACCGCAAAGATTTTATTCAGCTTTTGCCCTTGCCTTATGAGTCAGGAAATTATTCCATGTATCAAAACCTGGGTAATATGCGTACTGAAGGAATCGAAACGGAATTTACATTTGATATAATCAGAAAAGAAAATCTAAGGCTGTCACTAAGAGGAAACGCTTCCTGGCAGCGTTCTAAAGTAATTTCACTAGACGGGGTAAATACCCAAAGGAATCTGGGAGAAACCTCATTAATGGTGGGTGAAACACCGTATTTCTACAGGCTGGTGGAATATGCAGGCGTAAATTCTGATAACGGAAAAGCACTGTATTATACAGATAGAAGTACTCCGGATTCTGGCGAAAATTTTTATACAGTTAATGGAAGAACAGCTACAGATGTTTACAATGCTTCTTCAGATATTAAAAATATTACAGATAAAAGTCCCCTTCCCAAATTTTTTGGTGGATTTGGGATAAGTCTGGAGGCTTATGGATTTGATTTGTCTGCCGATTTTTCATTCAAAACAGGAGCGTATACTTATAATTATCAGTCAAAAATGCTGCAGGATCCCGCTAATAGAAAAAATAATATGAGTGTAGATGCATTTAATTACTGGAAAAATCCCGGAGATACCAATGTATTGCCAAAACCTACTACTTTAGGATTAAGGCAATCTGACCAGTTTCTGGAGAAATCGGATTATCTGCGATTCCGGACATTGATGTTGGGCTATACTTTCAGTAAAAAAGTTCTGGGAAATGAGATTCCATTAAATTCATTAAGAGTATATGTGCAGGCGCAAAATTTGCTAACCTGGACAAGCTTTAAAGGAGATCCGGAAGTGGCTGTGGGCTCAGGGGAGAACCAGCTAGGGACAGGCCAAATCTATGTGCCTGGTTCATATGCCCTATTTGGGTATCCGGCTGTAAGACAGTTTATGTTTGGTATTCAGTTAGAATTTTAAAATTACAAAAATGAAAAAGTTAATTATATCAGGATTATTTCTTTCACTTTTAATAACAGCTTCATGTGAAAGAGATTTAGATCAGTATTCAAATAAAAATACATTATCTGATCAGGCATTTACCTCTTCATCAGACTACAGATCAGCCTTAGACGGTGTCTACGATGCCATGAAAGAAGGAGGTTATTTCTCAGGTGATAACGGAAATCAAAACATTATAGCAGATATAACATCTGATAATTTAATTCAAAGCCCTTCAGGAAGATCGTCCAATAACAGGGCATGGATTTTAGAGTTCGGTCCTGATGAAGGGCAGACTACTGCTTTGTACGGTGCTGCTTATTTTGCAATTTCCAGAGCTAATTTTGTTTTGGAAAACCTGAATAAAGGTATTCTGTCTTCTGCAGATGCCCTGAAAATTGAGGCAGAAGCAAGAGCATTAAGAGGAATTATCCATTTTGATCTTGTAAGGGCATATTGTAAAATACCCACCCAGTCTGCAGATGCAGATAATTCATTAGGTATTGCATACATGACAACCACTTCCAATAGCCCGGTAAAAAGAGATCTCACAGTAGCTCAGGTTTATGATAAAATTATAGAGGATCTGGAATTTGCAAGAACCAATATCCCTAAGTCTAACGATACTGCAGCACCTTTTACGAAAGGACGATTGAATAAAGCGGCAGTTGACGGTCTGCTCTCCCGGGTATATCTGTTTAAAGGAGATCAAGTAAAAGCGCTTGAGACCGCAGAAGAATCCATTGCTTTGTCACCTAGTGTAGGGTCAATTGATAACTTCCCTTCAGTATGGAACAATACCAATCAGGATGGAACTTTATTTGAAATATTGAATTCTGATGCAGAAAAAGTTACTATAGGCGTTTCATATAATCAGATTGTGGGAGGAGCTATTAAATCTGAATATGTAGTTTATAAAGAATTTTATGATATGTATACTACTAAAGATATAAGAAAAAGTACCTATTTCCAGGTAAGTCCATTTTCAGGCCAAAGTTATATCAACGTCATAAAATACAATACCCGAGGATCTTTGCCAAATGTTGTCAACTACAAATATATAAGAACAGCAGAGGTTTACCTTAACGGTGCTGAAGCAGCCTATGCTTCTAATCCTGCCAGAGCCCTTACACTGCTTAATATTCTTAGAAAATCCAGATATTCTGATTATGTACCCCTGAACATTACAGGCACAGCATTATGGAATGAAATTCAGAAAGAAAGAAGATTGGAGCTTATGGGAGAAGACGACAGATGGTATACTCTTAAAAGACTGGGGCTTGGTCTGATAAGACCTAATATGGGAGCTTTAAGCACTGGTGGAGGTGCTCCCGCTCCCACGCTTACCTTGCCCTCTTCCAGCTACAAATGGCAATGGCCGATTCCATTGGAGGCAATTAATATCAATTCATCTATTCAGCAAAACCCTGGTTATCAATAACTATACATTATAGGCAGTACTGATAAAATGTAAATAAGATTGTCCAAATGGGCAGTCTTATTTTTTTATGAATGTCATTTATTCAGGATGTCATTTTTGAAAACAGTAGACTATAAAGGTTTTAGAGTAGTTTTTATGGAAGCAGAAGATTCTGTTTTAAACGGAGCAAGATATTACGGCTGCCAGAATTAATAATTATCTTAAGACATTTCACTTGATGGAATGCTTGATTTTTTTGCTATTTGTGATGATTTAATTTTTTATTCTCATTCTCATTCTCATTCTCATTCTTGTCTAATTAAATTAAAGAATAATTAACGGATTGCTCCTCTTTAGCTTTGTTTTTTACGAGGATTTTTTTTCTACTAACAGCAGATCCCTATGGGGTCAAATCCAGCTCCTAAGGAGCGACCTGTTAATTCATACTGTAAATATTGATATTTTCAATGTATTTATACTTTTTATCGGACAGTAATGGTTTATTTTCTATTGTTTATTTGATTTAAAATGAGTTGGTCTTTTTTTTTGAATATTATTTGCTAAAGAAAATATTTAAATTAATTTTTTTTATTAATTCTTTAAAATATAGGTAAGGTGGCGATATTTTTAATAATTGTTAAAATTCTGTTAATGTTTAAGTGTGTAGTTTTTTTTACTTTTTTTCGGCATATTACTAATTAGCTTGCTGTAATTATTCATTTTTTACGAAAATACTACAGTTTAAATGTTTGTTTATCAGTGTTTTAAAAGTTGAGTCTGTTAATTTTTATTAACATATTTGTGGCTGAATATATTAAAAACTGTTAAATATGAATGTAAAATTATGTGCGTTAAGTGTGGGATCCTTGTTTTTTATGGGACAGGTGACTTCGGCACAGAAAGTGAAAAAAGATACAGTCTCTGCAAAAAATATTGATGAGATTGTGGTAATAGGATACGGAACAAAGTCAGCAAAAAAAGTTACGAGCTCCGTTTCCAATGTGAAAGGAGAAGAATTAACCAAGATTTCTGCTGCAAGTACAGATGCTTTATTGCAGGGGGTTACTACAGGTTTACAGGTTTCCCCTACATCAGGGGCTCCCGGAGCTGGTTTCAATGTAAGGATGAGGGGTGTTTCCGGTATTAATTCTAGTAATGATCCTTTATATGTGGTGGATGGAGTTCCTATTTCATCAGATTCGTCTGGTGGTACTGGTTATGGTGGGCAGACAGGAAACTTATTATCTCTACTGAATATGGCAGATGTCGAAAATGTTGCGGTGCTGAAGGATGCATCAGCGGCAGCTATTTATGGGTCCAGGGCAGCAAATGGAGTAGTACTTATTACAACCAAAAAAGGGAAAAGAGGGAGAATAAATTTTAGTCTTAATTCTACAGTGGGTTTCCAGAATCCGATTAAGAAATATAAAACAATGAAGGCTGGAGAGTATTATAAAATGCTCGATTTAGCTGAATTTAATACAAACCCTAGTAATGGAAAAAACTACTGGTCCATAAAGAAAGGAGTTTGGAATCCGGATTCAGGGCAGTCTATTGATGATTTTTATAAATCAGATTTTGGAGATGATTACTTACGTCAGATTTATAGGAAAGATCAACCTATATATGAGCTAAGTGCCAGTGCTTCTGGAGGAAATGATATGACCTCTTTTTATCTTGGTTTTTCTAACTTTGATCAATCCGGAGTTATTAAAGGGCAGGACTATAGCAGACAGACATTTACTTTAAATCTTGATCAGAAGCTAAACGATATCTTCAAAGTAGTGTCTTCTGTAAGGCTTTCTAACGAAAAAATAAATAGGATTAATGGTGACAATACCATATATGCTCCTTTAACAACTGCAATTGTAGAAGCACCCGGGCAAAGTATATGGAATACGGATGGAACATATAATACCAAGACATGGAGTTTCTCAAACCCCTTACAAAATGCTACAGATGTTAAAGGTTTAACTAAAAGGTTTGGCGTAAATGCTTCTCTTGGACTGGAGTCTAAATTTTCTTCTAAACTTACTATGGAGACAAAGTTTAATTTAGACAGAATTAATTCTGATGAATCCCGATTATTCCCATTAGATACTTATCAAGGGCGAGGGGCAAATGGTAGAGCTAATTATAGTGGACGTCTATATAACACTTTTACAGCATTTAATACATTAACATATACTGAAAAGCTAAGTGATAAATTTCGTTTCACTTTGATGGGAGGGTTGGAATATTTTAATCGTAAAACGGTAAATACAGATGTTGAAACGAAAAATATACCTTTAGGGGCTACTTCGCCAGCTTCTGGTTCTGAAAAGAGTAATGCTTCATACTATCCATCATTGGGAAATCGAACATTCTCATATTTTTCGAGATTAAGTTTAGAAATTTTCAATAATTTATTTATAGATGCTATATTTAGAGCTGATTCTTCTTCAAAATTAGCTTACGATAACAGAACTGAATACTTTCCCTCTGTTTCCGCAGCATACGTTATTTCAGATAATAGCTGGTTTAAAAAAGATGTTGTGAATTTTTTAAAATTGAAGGCCGGGTGGGGAGAATTAGGAAATCAATCAGGTTTAGGGAATTTTGATACATCATCTTCTGCTCAAACTTATGCATATGGATTGCTGCCGGCTATTAATGTATCGACGAGTAGTTTACCTAATGCTGCTTTAGTTTGGGAGAGAACCGCTCAAACTGATGCCGGTTTAGAAATAGGGTTATTTAAAAATAGAATCAATATTACCTATGATTATTATTATAAAAAATCAAAACAACTTCTATTAAGTGCTACAGCTGCTTTAGAAAACGGTGTTGGAACTTATACTTCCAATGCAGCTGAAATGTATAACAGAGGACATGAGATTGGTATAAATGCTACTATACTTAAGGGAACTAATCTAGGCTGGAATTCACAATTTAATATTACATTTAATAAGAATGAGGTAACCAGGCTTTTAGGAGATAAACCTGTTCCGGTAGATTTTGGTACTGTAACCAGAGTTGATGTAGGTCAGCCTATAGGAGCTTTTTTTGGGCTAAATGCAACAGGTATTTATAGATCCAATGATGAAATTCCTCAGAATTTATTTAATCAGGGGATTAGAGCTGGTGATGTGAAATATGAAGATGTGAATGGAGATGGGGTTATTGATTCCAAAGATAGGATATTTATAGGGAAAGCACAGCCGGATTTCTTTGGAAATTTTAGAAACACTTTCAAATATAAAAATTTTGATTTATCAGCCAATGTAATATTTGTTTTTGGGCAGGATATGTATAATTCTACATTAAGGTTTGCCGGAGTTTCTGGAAATCCTTTATTTGGTAAACTTGCAAACCAAACTAATTATTGGACACCAGATAATCCTAATGCTGATTTGCCAAGACCTGTAAAAGGATATAATCAATCCTGGAATAATCAAGATTCTTCTCGTTTTGTAGAAAATGGTTCCTACATCAGGTTGAGAGAAATACAACTAGGCTACACACTACCTAAAACCATGCTGGGAATAGGTGACATGACATTAAGGTTCTTTATAGCTGCAGATAATCTATGGACATGGACTAATTATAGCGGACCAGAGCCTGAAGTTAGTTCTTTTGGCCAAACAAATGTAGCCACAGGAACAGATTTCTTCACTCAGGGAATGAATAAGACAATTAAATTCGGAATTAACTTAAATTTTTAAAATAAGAGAAATGAGAAATAACATAATCAAATATTTGTTGATATTTTCTGTCTTTTTTACGGCAACAAGTTGTGGAAGGGATATGGTAGGCAATGAAACCGTTGATACTGATAAGCTAAATGGGGAATCATTCATAAAAACCGATGCTAATGCCAGAGCCGCCGCCAATGGAATTTATAATAACATGCAGGATCGTTATGTATATGGAGGAGAACTCCATTTTTTTGAAGGACTTTTTGCTGATGATTTTATACATACAGGTACTTTTTCTGAATTTGCAGAAGCTGGAGCCAGTAATTTTCTAGATACAAATTTGTCAATAAGAGGTATTTATGGAGCCCATTATACAGTAATAAGAACGAGTAATATTATTATTGATCAAATAGAAACCAGACCTGTACCCGGTAATACAATTACTGAATCAATAAAAAATCAAGTATTAGGTGAAGCTTATGCAAGTCGTGCTTTAATGCATTTTAATTTGGTCCGATTATTTGGTGGAGTTGCCTATGTTAAGACACCAGTGTATATTGCTGCCGAACTCATTACTCCTGAAAGAGATTCAAAAGAAGATACATATCAGTTTATTGTAAGCGACTTACAAAAAGCAATTGCATTTTTCAAAAAAAACAATAACACCTCCAAAACTCTTTTAAATTTGGATGCTAGCCAAATTATATTGGCCAAAGTTTATATGGAGATGGGGCAATTTGATGATGCTAAGGTTTTACTAGAGAATATTAGTGGGTATTCACTTGCCTCTGATTATAAAACATTATTTACTTCTAGTCCAACATCGGAAGATATTTTTAAAATTAACTTTACAGCAACAGATGGAGGTAATCAAGCATTCTTTTTTTACCCTGCTGCTGCTGGAGGAAGAGGAGAGGTGTCTTTACAGCCACAGTTTATCAGTGTGTTTGATACAAGTGATAAAAGAAAAATGTTTTCTGTTGAAGGAACAAATAATTATTTTACCAAGTACAGCAATCCAGGAAGTGGAGCTGATAATGTGCAGATTGTAAGATATGCTGATGTATTGCTTTCCTTAGCAGAATGTAGATTGAAGACATCAGGAGATGCGTTAACTCCGGTTAATGTGGTAAGAGCAAGAGCAGGTATTCCTCCACTAACATCAATCACATTAGATGATGTTCTATTAGAACGCCGAAAAGAATTTTATGGAGAAGCAGACAGATGGTTTTCAGTCAAACGATTTGGAAAGGCTAAAGAAGTTATAGAAAGTAAGGGACGTCCATATTTTTCTAATAGGTTGGATTTATGGCCTATTCCATCTTGGCAATTAATCAATAATCCTAATACAAAACAGAATCCGGGATATTAAGCTAAAAACTTAATAATTTTTTAATTTAAACTGGAGTAAGGCCGTCTTTAAGACGGCCTTACTCCAGTTTATTAAGGCTTTTTTTATATAAACTATCATAAATATACCTTTATTTTTCTCAAAATTAAATAATAGGGTGATTTATTTTTTTTATCAATATGTTTTATTTTGGTTTATAATTTTCATTTTTTTAAATTAATTAATGAATTTTAATTTTAATTTTAATATTCGTTAAAATTCTTTTAATGACCAAATTGTTTTATTTTTTGTTAATATTTTAAATACAATTAAAATTATTCTTTATTGATTTTGTGAAATATGTGAGTATATTCCCTTTATGACAGGCTGTTTTCAGACTTTAATGAATTGATGTTACAGATATTTATTAACATATTTGTCCCTTGAATATATTAAAATCTGTTAATATGAATGTGAAGTTACATGTATTAAGTGCAGGAGCTTTGTTTTTTTTAGGACAAGCTGCTTTTGCACAAAAATCTAAGAATGATTCTGTTCTGAAGGAGAATAAGATCGATGAGGTAATCGTTACTGGATACCAGAAGAAAAAAGCAGATGAAATTACCCAGGCTCAGGCTGTTGTTGGGGGTGACGAAATCAGAAGAAACTCTCCTACAACATCTATTGGTAACTCTTTACAGGGTAGAGCTTCAGGGGTATTTGTACAAAGTACTACCGGGCAGCCAGGTGCTGCTGCTACCATTCAGGTAAGAGGTATTGCCGGTGTTGGTGGTTCTTCAGAGCCTACTTATGTAGTAAACGGTATGTATATGACTGCAAGGCAGTTCAGTGCAATCAACCCTGCAGACGTAGAGTCTATTTCAATTCTTAAAGATGCTGCTGCTACCGCACAGTATGGTGCGAGAGGAGCAAATGGGGTAGTAGTAGTAACTACTAAAGCCGGAAAAGCCGGGAAAACTCATTACTCATTTGAGACTAAATTTGGTTTTAGTGAAAGGCTTAAGGATAATAACTACACCATGATGAATTCAAGGGAGTTAATGAACTTTCAGAATCAATTGGGTTACCTTGGGTTTAAACCAAGATCTCAACAGGAAATAGACGTACTTGCTGCCTATGATCACAATTGGCAAAAAGACCTGTTAAAACCTTCAAGCATTCAGTCTTACTTATTCAGCGCACAAGGAGGATCCAGAGAAAGTACTTTCTATTACTCTTTAGGATATGATTCTGATAACGGGATTATCAGAGATATCGATGGGCTTAAGAGATATACAGGTAACTTTGGATTTACCAATAAACTGAGTGAAAAACTGAACGTAGGGATTAACCTAGGTGTTCAGTATCAGGAAACTCAGAATTTTATGGACAGAAACAATACGCAGAACCCATTCGGAGCCATGTATAAATATGCTCCATATGAACCGGTTTATAATGCTGATGGTAGCTATAATCAGACCATGAGAGCGGGTTCTAACGTTGTTGAGCAGATCCGTAATTACAGACTGGATGATCAGAGGTTAAGAATCCCGGTAACTTTATTCGCAGAATATAAAATTATCGATGGTCTGAAGTTTAAAACAAACTTTAACGGACTTTTCGATTGGTACATGGGAACTCAGTGGTTGAAGAAAGGTTCAAACCTTGATTTAACGTTAAACAACAAAATTCCTACAGGGTCATTAAACAAAAATTCATTCTACACATTTAACTATACCTGGAACAACTCCATTAACTATAAAAAGTCATACGGAAGCCACAACTTCGATTTCTTAGGATTTATCGAATATAACGATAACTACAACGAAACAATGAATGGAGGGGCTTACGGATTGAAATCTCCGGTAATCAATGTTCCATCTATTACTACACCTTCTGACAGAAATACATTTACAGGAGTTAAAGTAAGAAATACTTTATTCAGTTTAGCAGGGATGTTAAACTATGACTATGAAGGTAGATATTTGGTTACAGGATCATTGAGGAGAGATGCTTCTTCAAGATTTGGTGCCAATAACCAAAGCGGTATCTTCTGGTCTGCAAGTGCAGCATGGAATATCGCGAAGGAAGACTTCATGAAAGGTGGGTTTATTAATGATTTAAAGCTTAGAGGATCTTACGGTACTACAGGAAATGATGGTACTTTACCTGATTATTATAATGTCAATAATATCAGCTACGGTTTATATGGTGCTAATGGTACATCATATCCGGGAACAGTTTCAAAAGGTGATTATATTATTGGTAACAGCAATCTTAAATGGGAGTCTAATGCGATTACCAACTTAGGAGTTGATTTTACGATGTGGAACAGAAGAATTCGAGGATCCGTAGAAGTGTATCAGAACAAGAGAAAAGATTTCGTACAGCTTGTACCTTTGAATAAACAGGAAGGTGGATACTACCAGTATATCAATGCAGGAGACATGTCTCAGAAAGGACTTGAAGTTGAATTGAGTGTAGATGTGATCAAACAAAAAGATTTCCAATGGAATCTACATGCTAACATCTCTTTCCAGAAGTCTGTTCTTGACAGGCTAGCAGGTGACCAGACAGAAAGAAATTTAGGGTATACTTATCTTAAGGTAGGTGAAACTCCATATGTATTCTATAATGTTAGGTTTGCAGGAGTAGATCCAAGTAACGGAAAAGCATTATATTATGATAAAGCTGGAAACGTTACAGATGTTTACAGCGCTTCTAATGCAGTTCCTCTTACAGATAAATCTCCATTTCCAAAAAGTTTTGGTGGATTCGGAACTACAGTTCAGTACAAAGGACTTGATTTCAGTGCAGATTTTGCATTTAAGCTAGGCGGATATACTTATAACAACATGTATTTTGCCGCTGTTAACCCAACTTTGGCTGTTGCAGGTAGAAATATGGCACAGGCTGCTGCTCAGGTTTGGCAAAATCCTGGAGACACAGGAGTATTCCAGAAAGTTGACTCAAACGGTATGCGTGATTCTGATCAGTGGATTGAAAAATCAGATTACCTGAGATTAAGATCACTTACATTAGGATATACATTTGATAAAGCATTCCTTGGAGAAGGATCGCCAATTAATAAGCTAAGAGCATATGTACAGGGGCAAAATTTATTTACGGTAACTAAATTCCACGGAGAACCTGAAGTTTCTGTAGGATCTGCTGACTCATCATCATTATTTGTTCCCGGATCATTTAACCTTTATACTTACCCTGCTGTAAGAACAATCTTGGTAGGATTGCAATTAGAATTTTAATATTGAATAGCTTTATGAAAAAGAATATAATAAAAATAAGTTTAGCTGCGTTAACCATCTTTGTTTCGTTAACGTCTTGCGACAGAAATCTAGATCAAATCTCATCAATCAATGAAGATCAGGAGCAGGCAATGACCAGACCTGAGACCTTCAGACAGGCCATGGATGGTGCCTATACAGCTCTTAAAGGAAGTGGTTACTATACTAGTGATACAGGAAACCAACTTATCATGGGTGATCTTACCACTGATAACTTGGTTCGTACAACTACAGGAAGAAATACCAATTTTGCGGCGTCAAACTTCGAATTCTCATCAGATAACTCACAGACAACAGGTTTGTTTAATGCAGCTTATCTTGTAATCAGCAGAGCTAACTTTGTTTTGAAATATATCAATAACGGAGTATTATCCGGAACACAGAAAACAAATTTGGAAGCTGAAGCAAGAGCATTAAGAGCAATAGCTCATTTTGATATTGTGAGAGCGTATTCCCAAATCCCAACTCAATCTGCAGGAGCTAAAAATACGATCGGAATTTATTATTCTGAAACATATTCTCCTTTAAATAATACATCATCCCGAAATCTTACCGTTGATCAGGTATATGATAAAATTACAGCAGATCTATTATTTGCTGCTGATAATATAACTCAGAATGATGCTGATAAAGGAAGATTGAGCAAAGCAGCTATATACGGATTATTGTCCAGAATTGATCTTTATAGAGGAGACTATGTTAATACTATCAAATATGGTGAATTAGCATTAAACCTTTCTCCAAGTATCACAACATTGGATAACTTTACAAGAATCTGGAAAGAAAACGAAGGTATATCCAGAATTACTGATGGAGTATTATTCCAGATATCGAACTCTGCAGCCGAGCAAAATACCGTAGGAGTTGCATACAACCAGTCAGTTCCGGCTTTAAGATCAGAATTTGTTGTAGATTACGATTTATATACAGCTTATACATCAAATGATGTTAGAAAAGGAGCTTACTTTACTGTGGGTACATATAGCGGACAAAAATACAACCACGTTACAAAATATTCTGGTAATGGTGGTCCTTCTAATATCGTACCGGTTAAATATCTTAGATCTGCTGAAGTATTATTGAATGTAGCTGAAGCATATTACAGAACAGGTAATAGTGCACAGGCTTTAGTTCTATTAAATAAATTAAGAGCTGAAAGATATTCATCATTTACTCCTGGTACAGAAACAGGACAGGCTCTTTTAGATGCTATCCTGAAAGAAAGAAGGCTGGAGCTTGCATTTGAAAATGACAGATGGTATACATTGAAGAGATTAAACCTTCCAGTTCAGAGATCTGGTAAAGGAGATCTTTTTGACGGTACAGGTACACCTTCTGTTGCACAGACTCTTGCAGCCGGAAGCTTGAAGTGGCAGTGGCCAATTCCTATCACCGCTATTCAGGCGAATCCGAATATTGAACAAAACAAAGGTTACTAATTGTGTAATTACTGTTTAAAATAATAAGAGCTCCATTCAATGCAGTCATGGTCGGAAGATTTTTCTTCCGACTTTTTGTTTTTAGATATTCAATAT
>NZ_JBMDJJ010000011.1:0-140365 GCF_057809135.1 Chryseobacterium sp. FG46
CGTGTATCAATCTGCTGCACATTCTACAGGAATCATGTTTGAAAATGCAGTGAATGCACAAAACCAACAGAACATTCTGGGGCAGGCAGCAACTACTCAGGGTATTCTGCAGATCTATAGCCTGGATACTGTAGCAGATGCAGTTTCTATTGCTAAAGTATTGAATCCTAAATTATAGTGTGTTTTTAGATTTCTTGTGATCAGGGAGTACAGTCATGTGCTCCCTGATTCTTTTTGGATATAAACTACTTATCAAATAATACAATTTCGTCGGGATCTATCACCTTGTTTTGTACGGCATAAATAACAAGTCCTGCCATATTTTTTACTCCGGTTTTGATCATCAGGTTGGTTTTATGGGTTTCTACAGTTTTGGGAGAAATAAAAAGAGAATCTGCAATTTCTTTAGTACTCAGCTGCTGGCAGACCAGTCTTAAAACATCTACTTCTCTTTCGGTAAGCTCATTCTTAGAAAAAGAATGAAATTCCGGAAGCTTATTGGAAAGCTGGGTTCTCATGACATCAATCTGATCATTGGAAAAGTAATGTCCTGTGTGGTGAACGGTTTTGATGACGGCCAATAATTCTTCTAATTCAATTTCTTTGGACAAAAAAGCATGGGCTCCCATTTTCAGCATCTGCCCCATGAATGAACGGCGGTAGAAGCTGGAAAGAACAATGATTTTTGTTTCTGTTTCTTTTTTACCGAGTTCAGCCATTACTTCAAGGCCGTCACCCTTCGTCATTCTCAGATCCAGCATCAAAATATCTACAACCACGGAATCCTGCTCTGTGAGAAACTGATGTCCGCCTGTAGAAGTCAGGACCACCTGATAGTCGCTATTATTTTCAATATAATTTTTCAAAAGCTGGACAAACAGCAGATCGTCATCTACAATTCCGATTTTAATTTTTGAGTATTCCATGTTCATTTTTTTATTGTAAAGCCATACAGGCTATGAATTTTGTGCCTTTTTCAGGCTGGGCTTTAAGTTTATAGATTGCTTTAATTTTTTGTGCTCTTGACTGAATATTTCTCAGACCCATACCTCCGGAATGTGCTTCTACGATAAAACCACGGCCGTTATCTTCTATCGTCAGCATCAGATAGTTCAGGGATATTCTTAAGGATACGTCCACTCTGGTAGCTTCGGCATGTTTCAGAATATTGGTAACCAGTTCCTGAACGATTCTGAAAAGATTCAGTTTTACAGGGCTGCTGATGGGTATTTGTATGGTGATATGCCGGAAAATTACCTCTATATTTTTATTAACCTGTTCAAGATAATCTGCAATTAAATCTGCCAGTTCAATCTCATCAAGATCAGGTGGTGTAAGATTATGGGATAATTCCCGTATCAGCTGCATCGATTTTTTTAAATCACGATTAAGCTCTTCGGGATTTTTATCATTAAGATTCAGACGGATGAGATTCAACTGTGAGATGATATTATCATGAAGTTCTTCTGCCAGGCGTTCCCTGTCCTGTTCCTGTAAAAGCAGCATATGCTCCCAATGTTCATTTTTTGAATTCCGGACCAGCCGGGAGACTTTCTGTTTGTTTTTCCTGATGTTTTTTAAATAACTAATAACCAATAATGTAATGAATAAAGTTGTTAAAGAAAATAGCCCAATACCGATCCATATCCATACAACTATCTGATTCTGATTTTCCCAACGCCACATCCCAGATTAATAAAAGAAATATAAAAAGACAATAGCAGGATGCCTCTGAAAAGCCAGATAGGGGCTACCCAATTCAGGTGGTTGCTGATTAAAAAATTAAAAGTAGTGGATATGAGGCATTCAATAGAAAAAAACAGGAAAACTATGATGTTCACAATAAACAGATCTCTATCTGTCCTGCCTTCCCTGATGATTTTCATAAAATAAGAGGCCGCATAACTACAAATAATAATACTGGTGATAATATTGGAATAAAAAGTAACCTGCATATCATTCTGTACGTACAGCACATTCGTGATGAGGGTTAATATTGCGTAACAATAGATCATCCCTCTTACCTCACGGGAAAGCTGGATATAGTAATTGCCATAGATCACTGTAAGGATCATCAAACCAAAAAACTGGCTCAATGTATAATTGTAGATATTGAGTGTATTTAATTTCATCAACCGCCCGGCCAAGTCAGACAGTTCCAGCATCAATTCTCCTGAAAGAAGCACAATCACAGGAAATTTTGATTTTATCCCTTCTTTTACCAATATAATCAGCCCTGTACATAAAACGAGATTAATAATAATCTGCAGATACAGGGATAAACTGTTATACGAAAACACTGTTGCTTTGCTTCAGAAGTTGATAATCATTAAGAGTATCAATAATGGTAAAAGGAGGTCTTGGGGTAGAATAATTTTCTGCGGTCTCACTCATATGATTAATGGCAAGACTTTTCACTGTAATAATCTCGATATGGTAAGGGAAATCCTGATCTTTTTTTTCCATATCATCCGCAAGTCCAAAGAAACTGGTACACGTCTGCCCTGCCGTAATACCCATATTTTCATAATCTGAAAACGGTATGGAAATCAACTGAAAGATATCTTCTGTCTTCTGAGACTGCAGCCATGAAGTACCGAACATATTCCATCTGAAATTTCGGTTAATGGCGGATTCTGCAGTAATCGGAGGAACCTCAACTACAATATCATTGCTGCTTTCTATTTTTGATTCACTAAACTCACGCAAAAAATCTTTGATAAGGATGGTATTGAAGTTGGCATCTTTATCACTTTGGGAATCAATCAGGAAAAATTTCAGCTGCCCTTCATGAATTCCTACATAGGCATGAATCATTTTGGGTTCTGCGGTTTCAAGATTTTTTTCCCATTGTTCAATGTCTTCACCTGAAACGCTGAAGTGAGTTCCCTGATTCAAATAATTCAAAATTTCTGCTCCATTGGTATCAATTCCGTTTTTATAAGAATCAATAAGATTTTTCCATTTTCTGATAGCTTCAAAGATGTTTTCAGTAGTCATGATAATATTTATTTGTGAATGATAATTATTTTATGAGTTGAAATTTACAAAAAAAACAGACTGATCTATTTTTTAAATCACATTCAGGTGGAAAATAAAATGTAATTTGAGAAAAAATTGCTCTTTCTTCTGATTTTCACAAAAGCTAATCATAAACAGATAAGGTTATTTTTTATCTTACAGGAAAAGAAGGACGAATGTCTCTGATCAAAAAATTCCTTACAGCAAGAGGTGTATATCCGAAGTGCATCAAATCATAAGCCTACTGGATTGAGGGTAAAAAAGGAAAACCATTTTTTTTCACTTTAATAATGAAACTTTATCTGATAATCAATAGTATTACCGGATAAAGTTATCATTATATCATATTTTTAAAAATTTCGGGCAGCTTATTTTTGTTTCTTTCCAAGCTCCTTGACAGTCTTCAGCCATTGAGACCGCTGTTCATCCTTAGAATTCCGGATTATCCCAATATAAGTCAGTTTAACAGGTTTTACTCCACAATATTCCAGTACAGATTTTTTAAGCTGATTTACGCTGGGCCTGCCAAAAAACAGACGGTAATACCAACCCGGCTGGTCTAAAGTGGTAATGATGTGAGCGGTCTTTCCTTTCAACAGCTTGTCCCACCACACAGAATTTTCACGGTATTTATAGGCCATTCCCGGTAAAAAAAGACGGTCTATAAATCCTTTCATTAGCGCCGGAAATCCTCCCCACCAAACCGGATGTATCCAAACCAAATGATCTGCCCACTGAATAATTTCCCAAGCTTTCAACAGATCCGGCTCAAGCTCCATTCTTTTCTGATATCCAAACTGTAAGTTGGGATTAAAGTTTAAATCCGTAATTACTATTTCTTTTACTTCAGCTCCTGATTCCATTGCTCCTGATTTGTAAGCTTCTGCTATCCCAAAATTGAAAGAATCTCTATTGGGATGTCCGTTGATAATGGCTGTTTTTTTCATGATTTCACATTAATATTGATGGAATCATAGGCATTAAGCTGTGCCATTAATGATAAAGGCTCATGCAGCTGGTGGCTGAAATACACTTTATTTTGATGAGGGTTTCTCAACAGTTCCTCGGTATGCAGAACGGCAGATAAAGCGGTTAATTCCGCCTGCCCTTTTTCACTCTGCAAACTCAGTTTCTTCTCTCCGGAATGGCTATCAACTACAATTTCAAAGACCGCCTGATCTCCGTTACCACTGGATCCAAAAATCATTTTTCTTTCCTTTAATGACAAAATATTGTAGATTCTGAGATATTGAAATGATCCAAGCAGCCAGGTAATGAATTTTGAATTATAAGTCATTTTCACACTCACATCGGAAATCCTTTCCACTTTGTTGAGAATATACAGATCGGGCACATCAAAATTATAGGCATTTCTTTTCCCTATTCCAAAAGAAAAATTAAAAGCTTCTGTATCCAGAAAATGTCTTATAAAAACCGGCTTATCATTCTTATAATGCACAAAAGGAACGGCTACGTTTTCTGCCATAAAGTGAGCTGAACTCTCGCCTGCAAGATCTTTCACAGAATAATAGACAAAGAGTTTTGCTTCAGTAATATCACCTGAATCCGAAAGAATATTAGCCAATCCGGGGACAATTCCGCCCATCCAGCCTGAACTGAAGACAATTCTGCTGTTGATATCCGATTTGCCGGCAATATCATACGCCTTCACCAAAGCCGGAGTAGGTTTGGTAATATCCAGATAATCTATGTGATGATCAATCGCAAAGCGAAGTACATGATCTTCCTTGTCATTCACGGAAAGAATGATGAGTTGTATTTTCTTCTCAATAATCACTTTAAAAGAGGAAGGATCTGTAACATCAATCTTCAGGTCTCTATCTGTTTTTCCACCTTTTCTTCCTCCGATAAAAACAGTAAGATGAGGATTTCTTGATTTCAAAATTCTGGAAATTGTTTTACCTACCAATCCATTGCCACCAATAATTAAAATATTTTGCTCCATAACTTTTTTTGACAAAAGTAGAGAGCCGATGTTTCAATAAGCAGGACAAATGTCTAAAAAGAAACTTCCTTTCTGATGCGGCTCAGGTGACGTTGGGTAATACCAAGGTAGGAAGCAAGATACTGTAATGGAATATTTTGAATATAATCAGGATGTTTTTTTAATAATGTTTCGTAACGCCGGGCAGCGCTGTCTCTTTGCAGCTGAAAAAACCGTGTTTCAAGTTCAAGATATTCCTGTTCGGCAATAATCTTTAAAAATTTTGTCCAGTTTATGCTATTCTTTACCAGTTCATCTACCGCATCTTTTTTAAGGATAATCAGCTCTGCATTGGTAATGGCCTGCATACTTTCTTTGCTGGGACATCCGGAAACAAATGAGGAATAGGCAGCGATCATATGATTGGGAAACCGGAAGCAGTAGGTCATATCTTTTCCTTCATCAGAAATATAAAAGGAACGGAAAATACCAGACTTTACCAATCCTACTTCCTTACAAAGCTCTCCTTCCTGTATGAAATAATCATTTTTACTGATATGTCTGACTTCAGAAAACTTAAGGAATTCTTCAATTTCATCCTCTGAAAACAGGTTAAAGCTTCGAAAATATTCACGTTCCATTCTATAAAATAAGTTTCAGCGAAAATAAATAAAATACTTCTTTGTAAACGCTGCGTTTTCATTTTTATAGAATTCTATTTTAAGAAAACAAAGACAGAGACTGTTTCAAAAGTGAAATAATTTGGCTTTTGCTATTCTGACGAAGGAAAAATCTCATTAATAATCAGAATCGTGAGATTCTTCACTACATTTCATTTCGTTCAGAATGACACTTTTAGACTTGAGATAGTCTCTTTTTAAGCGAATGTATAGTCATACAAATTTCAATTGAAAACAAAAAAAAAATCATCTCAGGACGAGATGATCTACCGTTTTGAATTTACTTGAGTTATTTATGAAGATATGAATGATGTTTTGTTGTAACAAAGATAAGCCAACCTTATTTTTTACGCATCAGTGAAATCCCCAGAATTATATCCGTAAAAATACGGTTGTAGAAAAAGAAAAGCCCTGCAGGAAATACCTTACAGGACTTTTGGATTATCTAACAATATTCAGTTTAATGTTTATCATTCAAGGTTTAAAGTTATGATGGTCATCTGCTTTCACCTTTGAATCTTTATTAAAGAGGGCTTACCAATTGAAGGAACCATTCTTTAACTTCTCCTTTCAAGTATGGAGCAAGCTTTTCCTCACAGGTTTTATGGTAACCGTTCAGCCAGTCGATTTCGCTTTCTGAAAGCATTTCTTTCACCACTGTATCTTTGAAAAACGGGCAGAATGTTAATGTTTCAAATTCATAGAATGTTCCGTGAATTGTTGTTTCTGCTTCTTTTACTACAATAAGATTTTCGTGACGAATTCCGTAATCTCCTTCAATGTAGTATCCGGGTTCGTTTGAGCAGACCATTCCAGGAAGAAGTTCCTGAGGATTCAGATCTTTTCTGATATTTTGCGGTCCTTCGTGTACATTCATGAAACTTCCTACCCCATGTCCTGTTCCGTGGTTGAAGTCTTTCCCTTCCATCCATAGCGGAAGCCTTGCAATAGCATCAAGTTGTACTCCTTTTGTTCCTTTTGGAAATTTCACCATAGATAAACGGATCATCCCCTGTAATACCAATGTTGAATTTCTTTTAAACTCCTCCGATGGTGTTCCTAAGGCAAAAGTTCTTGTAATATCTGTAGTTCCTTCAAGGTACTGCCCTCCTGAGTCTACCAGGATTGTTTCCTCGTTGGTTACTTCTTTACTTCCTTCTTTTTTAGCAGAATAATGCCCAATGGCACCATTACCTTTATATCCAACGATAGGGCTGAAGCTTTCTCCTACAAAGTTTTCACCTTCAGCGCGGAAGTCTCTCAGCTTTAGCCCGATAGAATATTCATTCATCGCTTCTTTTCCTGCATTGTGCGTTAGCCAGTAAAGGAATTTCACCATGGCTACTCCGTCTCTTACCATTACTGTTCTGAAACCTTCCAGCTCAACTTCATTTTTCTGGGCTTTCATCAGGTTACCTGGAACCGGAGCTTTGATAAACTGGTTGTCTGTCTTTAATGTTTCGAAAATCTGTTGGTTGCTGTTCGGAGAAACCAGTACTTTTTCGTTTTTGAAGGTCTTCAGATAATTGTAAAATTCTTCGTAAGGCATCATTTTAACAAACGAATCATCCATTTGTTTTCTGGCTGCCACTTCCATTTTCTCTAATCCTGTGAATAAAACAGCATCATTTTTAGTAATTACAATATATCCTAAGAATACAGGATTGCTTTGTACATCACTTCCTCTCAGGTTCAGTGTCCATGCCACATCATCCAGACTTGAGATGATATGCACAGTTGCCTCCTGCTCTTCCATTTTCTGACGGATGGCAGCAATTTTATCTGATACTGATTTACCTGCTCTTTCTACCGGATGTACGAAAATAGGGTTAGCAGATGGAGTTCCTCTTTCCTTCCAGACTTCTTTTAAAAGCGGAATATCTGCCAGTGTAATATTTTTCGCATTCAATTTTTGAGAAAGCAGTTCCCAGTTGGCATGAGAGGCTGCAACAGCATTTACTGCCACTTTACCACCTGCGGGAATTTCTGAAATAATCCAGTCGATATAATTAGGAGTTCCTTCCATTCCTTCTTTGAAGAGATCAATTCCGGAACCTTCCAGTTCAATAGCAGCTTGTGTAAAGTATCTTCCGTCTGTCCAAAGTCCCGCTTTGTCTTTGGTAACTACCACAAAACCGGCAGAACCTAAGAAACCTGACAGCCAGGCTCTCTCCTGCCATTCTTCAGGAAGGTATTCGCTCATATGCGGATCTGCAGAATATACTATAAATGCATCAACATTATTTTTCTGCATTTCTTCACGAAGTGCAGCAACTTTTTCCTTTGAAGTCATTCTTTTTATTTTTAACCACCGAAAGTTACAAAAAATTTGATGTCTGAAGGGTAAATCTACCGCTATTTTGCTTAATAATTCTTTATTGTAAAAGAGACCAAAAAAATCAAGCTAATAAATATATTTCATAAAATAAATCATTTTTAAGTAAAAAAAACTACCACATTATCAAAATAATAAATTTTTGGAAAGATTATTGCTGCATTCTATTTCATGAAACAGCAAAACTACAATAACCACAGGAAATTTTATCCGCCCCATCATTTTATTTATCTTCCAATACTTATAATACTGGAGATTTTAGGAATTTATAAAATCTGGGACGACCCCGGAAATCAGCTGATCTGGATATTATTTTCTGTTGTGATTTTTCTGCTTTTTTATCTGGCATTCATGACAAGACAGCATTACGCACTGGGACTTCAAAACCGGATGGTGATCCTGGAGTTTAAGCAGCGTTATTTCGAGATTTTCAATAAAAGATCGGATGAAACTGCTGAGAAACTGAAATTCGATCAGATTGCTGCATTGAGATTTACGTATGATGATGAGTTCAAAGAGCTTTTATACAGAGCACTTCATGAAAATATCTCAGGAGACGAAATTAAAAGGTCTATTAAAAAATGGAGAGCTGACCATCTCAGAATTTAGCACACCAACAAACAAAATAGATACCTATGAAAAAATGGAGCTTTTACAGTATTATGCTATTAAGTATATTGACACTAACAAGTTGTGAAGCCGTAGAAACGATTTTTAAGGCAGGAATGTGGTGGGGAATTCTCTTAGTCTGTGTAATAGTAGGGATTCTTTTACTGATTTTTTCGAGGGGTAAAAACTCTTAACCATGTTTTATGGAGAAGAATACAGATCTGGAGATCATTTCTCACCTTAAGCCTTCAAAAATTGTTAAAATAATGAAGGATCCGGAAGCTTCTGCAAAGGCGGTACATCTTGTATATACCACCGATGCAGAAACAGCCGGAATTACCCGTAAAAAAACCGGGAAGAAATACTCCTATTATCAGGACGGCGAAAAAATCCGGGATAAAGAAGAAATTACAAGGATCAACAAACTGGTTATTCCGCCTGCCTGGGAAAATGTATGGATCTGTGCTCTTGATAACGGCCATCTTCAGGCGACAGGCTTTGATGTAAAAAAAAGAAAACAATACCGCTACCATCCTCTGTGGAGTGCATTAAGAAATCATACGAAATTTTACAGAATGCTTCAGTTCGGATATGCGTTACCGGAAATGCGGCTACATATAGAACAGGATCTTGCTTTGAGAAATTTTGAAAAGCGAAAAATTTTGGCCTTAATTGTAAGCCTTATGCAAAGAACCAATATTCGTATTGGAAACAATGTATATGAAAAACTGTACGGGTCTTTTGGACTGACCACTTTAAAGGGTAAACACGTAAAGGTAAACGGGCAGAAAATCTCTTTTTCTTTTAAAGGAAAGAAAGGTATTATGCATAAAATTGACCTCAGAAGTAAAAGGCTGGCAAGGCTGGTACAGAAATGTAAAGATATTCCCGGGAAAGAACTCTTTCAGTATTTTGATGATGAAGGAAACCGTCATTCTGTAGATTCCGGGATGGTAAATGAGTATATCAGAGAGATCAGTGGTGAAGATTTTACAGCTAAGGACTTCAGAACATGGTCCGGAACCGTAAGTGCCCTGATCGCTTTTAAAGAAATCGGGTATGCAGAAAATGATACTCAATATAAAAAGAAGGTTAAAGAAGCCCTGGACATTGTTGCAGAACACCTGGGAAATACATCGGCTGTCTGCAGAAAGTATTATGTTCATCCTTTAGTCATCAACCTTTACGAGAACAATACGATCAAAAAATATCTTGACGAACTGGAAGTCATAGAAGACAATGACGGAAAAGCCGATCTTACAAAAGAGGAAAGACTGGTTCTGAAGATTCTGGAAAACGAGAAAATATAGAAGATGGAAGAATGGAAGCTAGGAGATGAAAACTGGAAGTTATGGAACTCCTAAAACAACTTTCTGAATTCTCAACTTATTTTGATCAGGCTACTGCACAATACTTCCAGCATCTGACTTCCCGCTTCCAACCGGACTATATTGAAATCCTATTGTTATTCAAAAACTGAACTCTGTACTCCTTTGGGGTAATCCCTGCAATCTTTTTGAAATGTAAAATGGGAATGATTTTTACGGATTTGTATTGACGTGATTACAAACCATACCGGATCATTAAAAATGAAGAAAAGGGATTAACAGCCCGCTATCTGCAGGCAATGATATAGAATGTATCTTGGCGCTGTAATATAATCACCGTTTTGAACAGCAGCAACCTTTGTATTGTAAGTATAGCCTGCAAAGAAATAGTGTAGCCAAGGCTGTGCAAGTAATGAATCAAATTTCACTTTCTCCCAGTCATTGGAATCCTGCACATCCTGTATATCTGAAAAATTGTAAATTTCAGGCTGCGTCTGCTGAAGAAGATTAATTTTTGAAATGATTTCAGAGTATGAACTAGTTTTTTCTTTCTGCGTAAGAAGACCCGCACACAACGCTGAGAAAAATAAGACTCTTTTTTTCATACTTGTTTAATAAGGATGTAAAAGTAGAACAATCCCACCCCTTCGGTTATCAGAAAGATTATTTAAAATGTTCAAAATCGCAACAAATACAATTTTATGTAATTTTAACATTTCACAGTAAATCCATTATTCACAACACTTAAGCATTACTTTTGAACTATGATAATTTTTTATTGTCCTACTTTCTATAATTAATTCTAATCAATTCTAAAAATTTAGAAAGGATACTCATAATCTGGAATACTTTCAATTACTTCATTTAATTCTTCTTTTGTTATTTCTCTTTCAGAGTAATCAATTGTAATACTACATTTTTCTTCAATCGGTTGTAAAAGGTTATCTGAATAAAGAGTTAATAAAAAATCAATATTTATTTTCGCTAAAGGGTAGATTAAACATACTAAATCTATAGCGTTTAGCTTATTTGTTAACAAAGGAAAAGGTCTAGTATTATACTCCCAACTAGTTTTTGAAACCTTATTTAAATTTATGTTAAAAATTTTACCTATTAAACTAACACTTTCATTATTTAGATCATATTGGTAAAATGAATTGCGATTTTCAAAATTTTTTGAAGGTATGAAGGAACTTATATTTAAATTTTCAGTCGAGGAATTTATTCTAAGGTGAGCTACACTATTATTAATAATTCGATTAGTTAAATTATCTATTCCTAATAATATTGGAAATTTATTTCTATTGTTAAGAAAGGAGTTTAATGATTGTTTAAATTCATATTCTTTGTTTTTAACTTTTGAACTCTTAGAAATTGTTTCAACTGTTTCATCTTTAATAATAATTCTCTCAAATTTTTGAGTTATATTTTTCACTGATAACTTCCTTGTTTTATGATCAATAAAAGAAAATTTAATAGGTTTTGTATTTTTATTCTTTGTCTCTTGTAATTCTCTAATTTTCATTTCAAGATGTCTTGAAAGCTTATCTCTAAAATCTACAATAGAACTAAAATTTTCTACAAGTGCAACTTTATAAATATCTTTTTTAAAATCATTTAGTTTTGTTAATTGATCAATATCAATAAGGGATGGATCCTTTCCTCTCTTTGAAAAATATAACATAACGGGTTTCCCTTCACTCGAAACACGTTTTATTTCCTCAATTGTTCCACTAATGTCTTCTCCAGTTGGACTTCCTATTTTTGTCCAAAAAAAACCAATTAATAAATCACATTCATTTACTATTTGATTATTTATTATTTCTTGTGGCCTTCCTCCATAAGTTGGAGATGTATGAGTTTCCCATCTAACTGGTAAGAGCACAATTTTTTTATTAAAAGAATTTAAATCATTCCATTCTTGAATAATTCTGGCAGCAACCTCTCTTTCTTCTTCTACATCAGATGGTGATGCTATCAAAATTCGATATACAGTTGATTCGTATGACATTATTAGTTTTTATTATTTATTAAAGTAAACCTTTAAATAATTGTTAATTAAAATACTTATATACAAGATACAAATTAATTTAACAATCAAAAAAATATTGACAATATAATTTCAAAATATTACTTACAAATGAACCTGTAATTCTTTATAGTAATTCAATATTGTAAATACTATAAAAAAACACCGCCTGTTTTTTCTTTCTTTATAATTATTGTAAATTTGTATACACATCTTATTTAAATTTAATAAAATAATAAAAACGTAATATGTCAAAAGCAATTTCGCAAGTACCATTAGCGGTAAACGAGCCTGTAAACTCATACGAACCGGGATCTCCGGAAGTTAAAAGCCTTATCGACACTTATAAAAAAATGTGGGCTGAAAAGGTAGAAATCCCAATGATCATCAATGGAAAAGAAGTAAAGACTGATACAAAAGTACAGCTTCAGTCTCCACAGGATCACGCTCATGATTTCGGGTTTTACTACCAGGGTGGTATGCAGCATGTGGATGACGCTATCAACGCGGCATTGGCAGCTAAAAAAGAATGGAATGAACTGGGCTGGGAACAGCGTGCAGCAATTTTCTTAAAAGCAGCTGATCTTTTGGCTGGTCCTTACAGAGATGTAATTAATGCTGCAACAATGATCGGACAGTCTAAAAATGTACATCAGGCTGAAATTGATGCAGCTTGTGAGTTCATCGATTTCTTAAGATTCAATGTAGAGTTCATGACAGAAATGTATGCTGAGCAGCCGGTTTCTGACAACGGAATCTGGAATCGTGTTGAATACAGACCATTAGAAGGATTCTGTTTTGCCGTAACTCCATTTAACTTTACCGCAATTTCAGGAAATCTTCCGACTTGTATGGCAATGTTAGGAAATGTTGTGGTTTGGAAGCCTTCTGATAAGCAGGTATATTCTGCAAAAGTAATCATGGATGTATTAACAGAAGCGGGTCTTCCTGCAGGGGTTATCAACATGATCTTTACGGATGGTAAAGAAACAGCTGAAAAAGTATTGGCTCATAAAGATTTCGCAGGTCTTCACTTCACTGGTTCTACAAAAGTATTCCAGGGAATGTGGAAAATGATCGGAGACAATATCCACAACTACAGAACATATCCAAGAATCGTTGGAGAAACAGGGGGTAAAGATTTTGTAATCGCTCACCCGTCTGCTAACGTAGAAGCTGTAGCAACAGCATTGGTAAGAGGTGCTTTCGAATATCAGGGTCAGAAATGTTCTGCGGCTTCAAGAGCGTATGTGCCTAAATCTCTTTGGGCTGATGTGAAAAAAGTAATGGAAACTCAGATGAACTCTATTAAAGTAGGTTCTCCAGAAGATACTTCAAACTTCGTAAACGCTGTAATTGATAAAAATTCTTTCGAAAAATGTAAAGGATATATCGACAGAGCAAATGCTTCTGACGAAGCTACTGTGGCGATCGGTGGAAAATATGACGATTCTAAAGGATGGTTTGTACACCCAACAGTAATTGAAACTACAAATCCTCACTACGAAAGTATGGTAGAAGAGATCTTCGGCCCGATCTTATCAATCTACGTATATGAAGATCAGGACTGGAAAGAAACGCTGAAGCTGGTAGATTCTACTTCTCCTTATTCATTAACAGGTTCTGTATTCTCACAAGACCGTTACGCAATCAGCGAAGCATACAAAGCTTTAGAAAATGCATCAGGTAACTTCTACATCAATGATAAACCTACAGGTGCCGTAGTAGGCCAGCAGCCTTTCGGTGGTGGCAGAGCATCAGGAACAAATGATAAGGCAGGTTCTAAAATGAATCTTCTGAGATGGGTTTCTGTAAGAAGCGTAAAAGAGACTTTCGTTTCTCCTAAAAACTACAAATATCCTTACCTAGGGTAATTAATAAATAATAAGTAATAGGCAATGAGTAATTGTTGTCTGTTCTTTGAATACAGCCTCGGAATTTCGGTTTCGGGGCTTTTTTGTGGGGTGCGAGATACGGGGTTTGAGAGTGGAAAGCTTTGAGAGTTTGAGGGTTATAGCGTTTGAGAATATGAGAGTATGAAAGTATTTTTTGGTAATAAAGTATTTTTTGGACTACAATCAACATTAAACATTATACGTTAAACTCTCATATCCCGTATCTCGAAACCCGATATCTCCACTAACATCTTTTAACAAAATTTACCGATATTTTACGATTCTCCCAGCCTTGTTAGGAATAATTGTTGATTTTTTTTATTAGTACAACACCACAAAATAAAATAATATGAAAAAGTTATTGCTAACAGCCGTTGGAATAGGAATATTTGCAGTGAGCTGTGGAACCAAAGAATCGACAATGTCAACCAGTAGCCGTGATTCAGCAACAGTAGAGAACACACAGAAAAGTATAGCTCCTGCAGCTACTGATACCATGACTACAAAAATGAAGGATCCCGACTCTATCAAAATGAAAAAGGATTCTGCGACAATGTCTCCTGTCAAATAGCATTTTATACATCTAATTAAAAATTGGAAATCCACAAATCACTTATTGTGGATTTTTTTTTATACTTTCTGCTATCATTTTTTTTTATCTTTGATGGAAACAACACAACACAATGATAAAAAAAATTTTAACTGCCTTATTTGATCAAGGTATCAAATTTGATAATGGTGCATTTCCTGAAATTATATCCAAAGCTGAAAAAGAATACAAATTGGTATTTATTAATGCTTATACTTACTGGTGTGATCCCTGTAAACTCATGGCTAAAAATATCTTCACCCTGCAATCTGTGAGTGAATACTACAATCAGCATTTCATAAATGTAAACATTAATACGGAAAAAGGTGTAGGGATTGAATTAGTAGAAAAATACCAAATAAACTCTTACCCCACTTACTTATTTATTAATGGGAAAGGTGAGCTTATTCACAGAGGCTTAGGTTATTTTACAGAAAAAGAGTTTATTCAACTCGGCAAAGATGCAGATGATGCAAATAAAAAGCTGAATGTCTGAAAAAAAATCAATTTTCTTCAACACTAAAATGATCTATATCCTTATTCAAGGCATATAAAGATCTCTTTAGATAGTATACAGATCCTTCAAAAAAGATCCTGGAGAAAGGCTGTGGCATCAATTCTTAACATCAGAAAATATATAAACAGCGGACTTTTATTTCGCAACAAGTGTTTGTTTACAATTGCATTAAAGATTTATTATATTTACTCAAGAAAACCAGTCAAAAAAATTACTATGAAAAAATTATTCTGTACAGGAGCAGTTCTCGGACTTCTTTTCCTTGGAAGTTGTGCACAAAACAAAGAAAAAAGAGAAGAATATAAAGAAGCTCATAATAAAAATTCTCTAAGAAACAGGATGGGAGACTCCGCTGTAGCCAATTCTATCCCGACTCCGGCAGCTGCCGATACGTCAAAAACCAAAACCGACAGCACAAAACTTAAATAAAATCACAAATCCACAGATTACTGTGGATTTGCACTTAAAAAAACTTGACTGAAAAAAAACCGGGCAATCAACCCCGATTATGATATATGATTTTCTTCCTGCTCAGAAGAATATGTCATTAAAAAGCTAAAAATAGGAATCGCAGTTTGTCTTATAATGATCTTTATTCAGAAATGAAATAAAAGTGATAAGCTCTGTAACAGAATTGTGTGCGTACTGTGAAACTGGCGCAAAGATATAATAACAAGGGTTTCCTTTCAAATAATAGGTTGTTCATTTTCGCGAAAATGGCAAGATAGAATTAAATAAAGTCTCCCTTTTTAATCATTTTCAGGAAAATGAACATTTTTATCTGATGCGTTTTCAGCATCCAGATATTTGATATATGCTGATGGAGAAAAGTCTGTAACTGCTTTAAAGACCGCTGCAAATTTGCTGTGTGAAGAGAATCCGCATTCGTCAGCCAGAATACTTATTTTATATTGTCTGTACTTCTCATCATTAATTAGTTTGTCTACAATATAGTTGATTCTTAAACGATTGATATACGTTTTGAAATCTGCATTTTTATGCTGATTGATTACGTAAGACAAGTATTTTGTATTGGTATTCAGTTCCCCTGCAAGAAAAGACAAAGACATTCCTTTATTGTTATAAAGATTACCTTTTTCAAAATCTTCAAGCAGTTCAAGTAATTTCGATTCGGTTTCGGAAGTCATCAGGGAATCATTTCTTCTTCGGTCTGCCTCCGGGTCTTTTTCATCAATTTCTTCCACAAATATATTCGAAAACTCAGAATCGCCGGATTGAGCTAAAGGATAATGAGTTCTGTTACTGATCATACGTAACTGGGTTCTTATAATATTTCTGAATTTTGAGCGCTGTTTTCTCTGCTTTGTCCTGAATAAAACAAGTAAGCCAACCAGCGAAGTAAACAGAATGACAATGGCAGCATTTTTCACCAGATTCATCTGCCCTCCTTTCTTATTGCTCTTCCCTTTCAGAGTCTCAGCTCCCATTGTTACAAAGCTTTGATTACGGGCTGCTATGCTGTCATAAGCATGCATATATTTCACCGCATATAATGAAGCTTTAAAATTGTCTCCCATTCCTTCATAGTAATCATTAATATTGGAATAAACTGCTTTTTTAAGTTTAAGACTTCGGGATGTATCTGCAATTTTTTCTGCTTTTTTAAGATACCGTTCAGCATCTTTCCAGTTTTTCTGCTTTAGGCGGATTCCTCCTAATCCATTGTATACCAATCCCAGGGTACAGCTTCCATTTTTCAGCAATCCTTCTGCTTTTCGGTAATAACTTTCGGAAACAGAATAATCATTAAGTTTGAAATAGACATCTCCCAACAACTGATAAGAAGCTGCTGCTGTTCTGTTTTTATTATTGCTGTTTATTTTTCCAAAATATTTCAGAGAGGACTCAATATTCTGTATTGCATTGGGAAAATTCCCCATCTCCATTTCATAGAAGGCCATTTCCTGATTCAGAAGTCCAGCCGCTTCATTACTTTTCTGAAAATCAACAATCTGTCCTGAAGCATACAGCCCTTTTATAATATATTTTTTGGATCTTTCGTATAACCCTACCTGTCTATATTGCCTCGCAAGTAATCTGGTCACCACAGCCATCCATTCCGGATCATTAATCTGATTGATCACGGAATGGGCATTTTCACTGTAACAGATTGCTTTTTTAAGTTCACCTGCATGCTGATATAGTTCTGAAGAGAGCACAAGGCATTTTATTTTCTCTGAAGGTTGTTGTGCCTTCATGTAGAGAGAATCTGCAGTTTTTATTGCTTTGGGTAAATCCTTATAGGCTGTTACGGAAGAGGTTCTCTCACAGATAAGGTCAAAGTTACTTTTTTTCTGAGCGAATAGAGGGACTGATGTTGTCAGCAGAAACAAAAATTTCAAAAGACTTTTAGTCATAGAAGAACAAATTATTATTTTGATTTTATAATAATTCATCATTATTTTTACGGGAGTGTCTTTTTGTTTTTTACAAAACTAGTGATATTTTATTTTTTATTAAAATATTATATTGAAATTTAATCATTTAACTCAAAACAATCATTTACGTTAATTTTAATAATAAAACCAAAATAATAAAAGATTATCTTTAATACAAGCTGACATCTGTATTAAAATCAAATTTCCTGTGTAATTATTTTCAATATGAACGGCTCATGTGTCATCATATTTATTACATTTGCAAGGAATAAAAAGTTTTATGAAAAAAATAGCAATACTTTCCTCAATCTTTATAGGAGCCCTTGCATGGGCGCAGGGAATTAAATTTGAAGAAGGCAATTTCGCCTCTATTCTTGCCAAAGCAAAAAAAGAAAAAAAGCTGGTCTTTATTGATGCATATGCCTCATGGTGTGGACCTTGTAAACTGATGGTTAAAAACATTTTCCCCCTTCAGTCTGTAGGAGAATATTACAATTCTCACTTTATCAATGCTAAAATTGATATGGAAAAAGGAGAAGGAATTGAGCTGGCCAAAAAATATAATGTAAAAGCATTTCCTACTTACCTTTTCATTGACGGAAGCGGTGAAGCAGTACACAGAACGTTAGGATATGTGGAAGAAAAAGACTTTATCCAGTTTGCAAAAGACGCAGAAGATCCAAACAAAAGACTCACTTCTCTGAAGCAGCAGTTTGAAAAAGGGGAAAAAGATCCTGAGTTTTTAAAAAATCTTGCCGGACTTACCATGTATAACGATGCTGAGTTTGCAGGGAAAGTTCTTAACCGTTATTTTCAACAGAAAACAAGCTTAGATCAGGAAGATATCCAAATGCTTCTTTCGGGAGTACAAACTACAGAAAGTCCTTTGTACAAAATTTTCCAGGATAAAAAAGCTGATATCATTAAATTCTTCCCTGAGGATAAATATGAAAAGTTTGATAAAAATATTAAGCTGAACACCGTTTCTAAAAAAGCGTATAATCCGGATACAAAGAAATGGGATGACAGCTATTTCATGGCTGAAACCCAGAAATTTCTGAGCAAAGAAGAAGCTGATAAGATCTTAAAAAGAATGAAAGCCAACAGAGCTTTAAAGAATAAAGATATTCCTGAGTATGAAAAATTAATTCTTGACCTTTACAAAGATTATTCTGCAGTTGGTTCTGATGAACTGAATTCTCTTGCATGGAACTTTTTTGAAAATGTAAGCAATAAAACTTCTCTGGAAAAAGCCATTGCCTGGGCACAGGAATCTGTAAAGAAAAAACAGAGCTATGCAAATACCGATACTTTAGCCAACCTATACAATAAGATTGGTGACAAAAAAAATGCAAAAGTTTGGGCTGAAAAGTCTATTGAACTGGCCAAAAGCACAGGACAGGATTCTTCCGACACAGAAAAGCTATTGAAGAGTCTTTAATTAGATTTAGTTAATCAACAAAAACCGCAGAACTGAAGTTCTGCGGTTTTTGTTTTTTTTTGAAAATACTTTAGTTATTATATACCAAAACCTGCATTTTAGTAAGCATTGCTTCTGTATCACCATTATATCCGCTATAGCCAGAAGGCACAAAATTCACCGTTGCAGATCCGGACCATGCAGAATATTGTACTTTAAATGTATAAGTTCCTGCTGTAAGAGTTACCGATTTTAAAAATGTCACCGGAACCGGCATACTTGCCAAAGTTGTACCCCCAGGAAAGCTTCCTGCTTTAGAAGCAAAGGCTGAAGAAATTTTTGTTCCGTTTTGTACAAGGGCAAAAACCCCTTGAGTTGAATTACCATCGGTTAATGTTGCATATCCCAAAATAGTAAATAAAAAGGTCTGAGTTCTTCCTGCAGGAACTGTCAGAGTAATTGTTGCGCCTGGCACATCAATTGTCGTTCCCTGTGCGGCTGTAGCAGCAGTAGTTCCCTGTACATAATAAGCGCCGTTAATAGTTCCGCTTATTGTATTCAGGGTTTGCCATGTTGGTGCTGCTCCTGCCCCGCCGGATGTTAAAATCTGCCCTGAAGTACCTGCAATGCCTGCAGTAGTGCCATTACCACCCACATTGATTTCATTGGTAACCTGTAAGGCACCATTAACATGCAGAGCTCTTTGCGGTGTAGTAGTTGCTACCCCTACACTTCCGGCACCTGTTACAGTAACTCTATTCGTATTATTGGTGAGAATATTTACAGGATTTGCCGAGATGGTATTCACGTTCATACTGGTACTGGTTCCGGATGTTGTAACCTGTGCTGCTCCGTTATTATCTACAAACATATTTAAAACAGCTGAACCACCGTTTGCCTGAAATGCACCTCTTGAAGAACCCGTTGCCGATACAATTCCCTGGGTTCCTGTTGTTCCGATAGATACGTCATTGGTACCATTGATAAAAGAAAGCGCATTCCCTGCTGTAGTAACAGTCCTGTTTCCCGCAAGAGTACCATTTGCCGTATAAATATTAACGGGATTTGCTCCAGCTGCTCCTCCCTCGGTAGACCTCCAGAATGAATTACTGAAAACAAACTCCAGCGCTTTGCCGTTTGGAATGGTAATCCCATCCAGTACTGCCCCAAATCCACCTGTGGTATTGTTATAGACAATAAGCCGCTGGCCCGGGTTGGGAGCAGCAAATGCAGAAATGGCCACCGTTGCTGTAGCAGCTCCGGTAAGCTGTACCTGGCTTACATTAACCGGAATACTAACGGCATTACCTGCAACGGCTAAAGCAGTTTCACGGTTGGTAATGGCTCCGTTCACATCCAATGTGGTACCGGGAGCAGTAAGCCCAAGCCCCAGATTACCATTAGAAGTCATCACCAGGTCATCTTTAGCCTGAACGGCAGTAGGCACTCCTGTTGTCGGATTATTCTTTAATCCGTCAATATTAAATACTCCCTGAGGATTGGAAGTATTAATCCCTACTTGTGATTTAGCCACCAGGGAAAGGGTGGTAAGTAAGCCTGCTAGTAATAAATTTTTTCTCATAATGTATATATTAAACTTAATATTCGCTCATACAACCTTTTTTATAAGCCACTTGTATTACGAAACTGAACGATTGGGAATGATCTTTCAATTTTCTAAATATTTTTAAAGGAATAATTTTATTTAAAGTTACAAAAAAAACATACACAAGCAACTAAACACCTCAAAATCTATTATTTAAATATAAAATTTAACATATAAACAACAAATCATTCGAAAACAAAACACAATTAAGTGAAATATAAATAAGAGCAAATAGACTTTAATAATGTAAAAATTATTTAAAAAAAATCCTTCTAAAGGGATATTACCCATCAATAAATAAGAAAATGAACATAATCATAGCCTGAAATGTATAAAACCATTCTCTATACTATCGAAATTTGTATAGCTGGCAGCAATACCACATTATGTCTGGTAATAATTTTTTGACAAAAAAGCTTTATTTTAAAACTTAATAATGCCGGCAGATCATTCTTTGCATGAAAATCGTTTCCCGGAAAACAGTTGTGGGGAAATAATAAAAAAGTCCTTTTTAACTGGTTGTAAAAAGGACTCTGCTAATTTTCATATAGGAATAAATTAATATTCAAACAATACGCTTCCCCACGTAAATCCGCTTCCGAATGCTGAAAGGAGTACAAGGTCTCCTCTTTTGATTTTCCCTTGCTCAATCGCTTCACTTAAAGCAATGGGAATAGAGGCAGCTGTTGTATTTCCATATTTCTGGATGTTATTAAAGATTTTATCCTCCGGTAATCCAAATTTTTCCTGTACAAACTGAGCAATTCTCAGGTTGGCCTGGTGTGGAATAAACATGTCAAGATCCTCTACTTTTTTTCCGGCTTTATTCAATGCTTCCATCATCGTTTCAGGGAATCTTGTTACTGCATGTTTGAATACGAAGTTTCCGTTCATAATCGGATATACTTCTTTGTTTGTTACATTTTCAGGATCTCTTCTCATTCTGTCACTCCATCCGTATTTCGATCCCGGAAACTGGGTACAAAGATCGTCTGCATATTTTCCTTCAGAATGCATATTCACCGCTAAAATATCTCCTGCATTTTCATTTTCTGATGCAGAAAGAACAACAGCTCCTGCGCCATCACCAAAAATGACAGATACCCCTCTCCCTTCGTCAGAAAAATCCAGTCCGAAAGAGTGAACCTCTGCTCCTACCACAAGAATATTTTTATAGGTACCTGATTTGATGAATGCATTAGCAACGCTCATAGCATATACAAATCCTGAACACTGGTTTCTTACATCCAATGCTCCGATGGTATCACATCCCAGCATATCCTGAAGTAATACCCCACACCCCGGAAAATAATAATCCGGCGAAAGCGTTGCAAAAACAATATAATCAATATCTTTTGAGGTAAGGCCAGCATTATGGATGGCTTTTTCTGCAGCTTTAAAACCCAGATAAGCGGTAGTTTCCTGAGAGTCATCTCTGTTTTTTCTATGTCTTCTTTCCTTGATACCCGTTCTTTCTGTAATCCATTCGTCATTGGTAGCCATGAGTTTTGCTAAATCATCATTTGTAACAACGTTATCTGGAACATAAAATCCAACCCCTTTTATTGTACTTTTAATCATATAGTTTTTTAATTTTGGCAAAGATAAAACTTATTTAACACATAGTTTTTCAAAATATTAGTATTTTTACTTTATGCCAATTGATACGATATACAGAACCTCCCAGTGCGAATGGGTAGATGTAGAGGCTCCTACTTTAGAAGACCTGAAATTTCTTCATGAAAGATATGAAATCAACAATCTTCTTCTGGAAGATACGATGGATCCTAATCACCTTCCGAAATATGAAGAAGACGGGAATGTAAAATTCTTTTTACTCCGTGAAAGTACAGAGCTGGAAAGAAAGAATTTGAACACCATAAGTGATATCAGCACCAAAATCGGGATTTTTCTGGTGGAAAATACCATTATTACCATCCACAGGATGAAGACCAGAAGTATTTCTGATACCAGGAAAAAAGTTTCTTTGATTCAGGAAGACCTTAAACCTCAGCAAATCATTCTGATGATTGCGATATTGATCATGAAAAGCTTTGATGATGAATCTTTAAGTCTGTTCGAAACAATGGACAATATAGAGAATGAAATTTTTCTTAAAAACACCAATCATACCAGCCAGATCCGCCGTCTTTATAAGCTGAAGCGAAAATCAGGATTAAATTCCCGGGTATTGGTAATTTCTACAGATGCTATTGATAAATTTAAACTGCTGAATTTACAGGACTCAGAAATTGTTGATTTAAAAGATAAACATAAAGATGTGGTTGCCGATTTTGATCATTTAAATATTCAGATTACCAACCTTATTTCTATGTTTCTGGCACTTTCGGATCAAAAAGCGAATCAGGTGATGAAAGTTCTGGCGATTTATTCAGTTTACTTCTTACCAATTACCTTTATTGCCGGAGTTTACGGGATGAATTTCGATAATATGCCTGAGCTTCATCATAAGTATGGATATTATATAACAATAGGACTGATGGCTGCAGTTGTGATCAGTACGTTTATTTACGTGAGACGAAGACAGTGGTAATTTAATATAAACCCAAGGCTGCTCATCTTCAACAAAATACAATCCGGTTGATTACCTTTTGTCTTTAACCTGAACACCATCAAAACAAAATACCATGACTCCTGAAAACCTTAACAAAATTCTGGAAGATTCTTCTCTGTCAGAGGCATCCAAGGACAAATTGCTTGCTTTACACAGGAATATCTCTTCCAAAGAATTCTCTGATCTTCTGGATCAGAATGGTAATCAGTATATAGAATTTGTACAGGAAGGAGGAGGTGTCTGGGGAAGTGCATTGGTAGGCTATCTGTATGGGCTGGAAATATTTGGAATTCGTTTTCTGAAAGTAGCAGGAACGAGTGCCGGAGCTATTAATACCATGCTTATTGCTGCCTGTAAGACCAAAGAAGAACCTAAAAGTGAACTTATCAAGGATATTCTTTTCAGCTGGGATTTTTCGGATTTTATGGATGGAAAAAGCTATGTAAAAACGACTCTCCATGCGATGCTGAACAACAAAGATTTCTTTAAGATCAATGCTGTTATTGCCGCTATCCTTTTTATTATTCTGATTAGTATTCCTTTTTTCGCTCCTTCAACAACAATTCTGAATGCCAAACTGATGTTTCTGATTCCTCTGATTCCGGCTGTCATTCTCTTTTTCTGTATTCAAAAGCTGTACAATAACTTCAGGAAAGAAAACAGCGGACTGAATCCCGGAAATGTTTTTCAGAATACCATGCAAAATGCGCTGGATCAATTTGGAATACAAACAGTTGCCCATCTCAACAAAAAATTTATTCAGAAAGAACAGGAACTCAATCTCAGCTACCGCTATGGGAACGGGCAGGAATATTATCAGATGGCTTTGCAAAACATCGAAAAAATTAAAATCAAAAATCAGGTACACATTGACCAAACCCGATACAGAATTTTCTATGAAAGTGCTGTCAATAATGACTACTATAAAAACAATCCGTTTTACCTTCTTACATCAGAATATGTTGTTATTACCACTGATATCAATGCCAAAATTAAAGTAGAACTTCCTACAATGGCCAATCTCTACTGGTCCGAAGAGGAACTGAAACATATCAGTCCTGCCGAATTTGTAAGAGCTTCTATGGCAGTTCCTTTTTTCTTTGAACCTTTCCAGAAACCAATCAATAGGGACGATGATTCTGTAAAATATGCCTGGAGATACTGGATGAATACGAAACCCGAAGACATTAATCCTGCAGGAGTTTTCATTGATGGCGGCAGTATTTCCAACTTTCCTATTGACCTGTTTCATGCGGATGAAGTTTTTTATCCCAGAATGCCTCTTTTTGGGGTACAGCTAACCAGCGATTCTGCCATTCTTTCTGAAAAAGGGAAAACCAGTGAAGAAATCCTTAAAACACCGTTCAGCTACGCAGGAAATATCATCAGCACTCTGAAAGGGTTTAATGATAAGACATTCCTTACCAAACATACTTTTTATCGTTTATACAGCATACAAAGTGTTAATTGCGGTACCAGCAGCTGGCTGAATTTCTTTATGAAAAAAGAAGAAAAGGAAGAACTTTTTAACAGAGGTTTTCAGGCTGCCCTTGATTTTCTCAACACCTTTGATTGGGAAAAGTACAAATATGAAAGAATGATGCTTACGATGAAGGAGAAAAAAATATTGAAAGAAGAGGATACGCCGACGGTAGGATAAAGATTTTTAGGTATTTTAACCGAAAAGCAAATTTAATCATGAAATACATCTGCCAATGCTGTGGGGAAGAAAAAGAAGATTGGCCTGCGATAGCCTATTCATACCCTTATTTTTATTCCTGTTTATCCGAAGAAGAATTAAAAAATGCTGAACTCAGTTCAGACTTGTGTGTCGTCAAAGATCCTGAAGATATCCACAGATTTATCCGTACTGTTATGATACAGGAAGTTACAGATGACTGCAGAGATCTGGATTACGGAATCTGGGTTTCTCTGAGTGAAAAAAACTTCAAGGAATATGTTGAAAATTATGACAATAAGGAATTCGAAGCTGAATATTTCGGATGGCTTTCCACCTATCTTCCGGATTATGAGTTTGAGGAAAGTATTCCCACAACGGTTGTGGTAAACAATGCTATTGGCAGACCATTTGTTTATCCCCATCAAAATTATGACCATCCGTTTGTTGATGATTTTTATAATGGGATTACCAAAGAAGAAGCGGAGAAGAGAATCAACAGGGTTTTAAATAAAGAATAGATGAAATCAATTTACAAATACATTATTTTCTCTGGATTATCAATGATTGTCCTATCCATTATAATGTTTTTTACATCTGTTGGATTATTTACAGCCAGAGGTGGCTATCCTAAAATCATCATTAAACTAGGTGAAATTTCTTTTTTACTTTGGCTTCCTGTCTTAATCATAGGAATATTTTTATCTATATTAGGAATAGGAATCTATTTAACAAAAAATACTAAATAGATTCCTATTGATCACTATAAATTATCCAAGAATTCCAGATACATCGGAACACTTCTGTTGATCCATTCATCGGAAGAATCTCTTTCAATTCCGTAATAAACAAAAGGTTCTTTATAGTCTGCTTTTATATAATCAAAAGTCAGTTCATAAGGTCGGAGAAGTTCCTTCATCGTGTATTTATATTCTCCGGCTTTAGAATATCCATCTTCATCTATTCCTGCGGTAACAGCCAGTGACATTTTCTTTCCGGCCAGTTTGAAACCGCTTTTGCTTCCATACGCCCAGCCATATAAAACCACCTCATCCAGCCATTGTTTTAAAAGCGGCGGACTGCTGAACCAGTAAAAAGGAAACTGAAATACAATTTTGTCATAAGATTCCATCAGCTTTTGCTCTTCTGCTACATTGATTTTTCCATCAGGATAAGCCTCATACAGCTGATGAACAGTATATTTTTCAGGGTGTTTTTTTAACTCTTCGATCCATTTTTTATTGATCGCTGATTTTTCAATATCAGGATGCGTCACAATCACTAATGTTTTCATTATGTCTAAATTTCTATCACAAAATTACAACACGTTACTTACATTTCGTACATTAGCAACCTATTGTATGGTACTGTAAAAAATGTAAGTAATGACTAAAATAAAGGAAACCTCAACCAATTTTGCCAATAAAAAAGCCCTTGCAGATGAATGTCCGGAAATCTATGCTTCCAATATTATCGGAGGACAATGGGCATTGGCAATCTGCTGTTATCTGATCAATGGAAAAATGAGATTTGGTGAACTTAAAAAAAAGCTTCAGAACATTACCGAACGTATGCTTACCCTTCAGCTTCGCAGGCTTGAAGAAGATAAAATCATCACCAGAACAGTGTATGCAGAAGTTCCGCCAAGAGTAGAATATGACCTTACAGAAATTGGCTATAAGCTGAAACCCATCATTCTTGAATTTGAGAAATGGGGAAATGAACATAAACAGATTATGGAAAAGAAATAAAAAGGTTTTGGTTAAAGGATTTTTGCAAAGATCTTACACTCAACGAAGCTAGACACATAAAAATGATCTGATCAATTCAATAGAAATGGGCTTGAGCCAGAGCTTAAAATCCTGGCTACCAGCTGACATATAAAATGGACTTTCTTTTTCTATTCTTAATTTTCGGAAGCTGGATTCCTCCGGAATGACACAGTGTATGCATAATATCAAACAGTCCTATATGTCATTCCGTAGAAATCCAGGCTTATTAATTGAAAGAATAGTTGTATTCTACTTCCCCTCAGCCTCTTTCCACAAAGGCTTTTCAGCCAAAACTTTTGAGTGTATCGGACAGGTTTCATGATGAGCTCCTTTCAGATATCCGGTGCTCATAAGAAATTCATTGACAATCTCTCCTCCTGTGAATTTGAACGTTTTCTTGAATAGCTTCATCCATTCCTGTAATGTTTTGGGGTGATGATGTTCCAGCCATTTTTCGAATGAACTAAATTCCTTTTGAAGCTCAACGATTGTTTTTGCATTTTCAATAGCAGCATTTACTTTTAGCTTATTCCTGATAATTCCCGGATCATTAAGCAATCTCTCGCGGTCTTTTTCGGTATAAGCAGCTATTTTCTGAATATCAAAATGATCATAGGCTTTTCTAAAGCTATCTTCTTTTTTCAGAACAGTTTCCCAGCTTAGTCCTGCCTGATTAATTTCCAGAATCAATCTTCCAAACAGTTCATTATCATCATGGATAGGATATCCGTAATAGTTATCATGATAATTCTTGTGCAGTTCTTTCCTGCTTTCAGGCTGCATTCCTTCTATGGCTAAACAATAACTCATTGAAATATTCTGTTTAAATTCTAAATAATACGGTAAAGATAAGACAGCTTTGTGACAACTGTCCGTCAGCAGTATTTTAAAGTTAATAATAATTCTATCTGCAAGATAATTTTCTGCAATTTATTAAACTTACATTGAAATAAAGTGTAGTTTTGTAATTATGCCCAATTCAGGACTTCATATGAAAAACTATAAAGCAATCATTACGGTGCTTATATTGGTGTTTTCATTGTCTCCGTGCTCAGTCAAAAGAAATGTTCTTGATATTTTTGACATTCAGTTTATCAGCGGGCTGAATAAGGCAAAAACAACCTCCTCCATTTCCTTCAGTTGTGATGTAGAATCTGCTTCTTCCGGAACTTCTGTTTTAAAAAACAAAACTCAGAGCCAATACAAAAATTCTTTTTCTGATTTTTCTTCAACAACCGGAAATTCCGTTGAAAAAAGGATTTCTTTCAATAACTACTCAGGGCATTCTACTGGTAACAGCCCTCCGAAATATATTCTATTTAAAAGACTGAGACTTCATCTGATTTAATTTTTTCAGATCAAATTATAAAAATCAGTTTTTTACAATACAATAGTAATTTCAATGAAACATATCTTAAACAGCCGGTCTACAGACATGGCCGGATTATATACTTTATCCCTCCGCATGGTGATCGGATGGACTTACTTTTCAGCGTTCTGGCGCAGATTGATCCTCGAAAACAAGCTTATTCCTGATGAAAAGGGATATATCGGGGAAAAATTCAATCATTTTTTACCTAATGCACTCGGCATAAAACCTGTTATTGAATATCTGGTGACTCATCCCGATGCTTTACAACGCTCTATGATGATTTTTACCATTATTGAAGCGGTTGTAGGATTATTCATTATTCTCGGATTATTTACACGGTTAATGAGTATCGGAATTTTTAGTCTTGCCCTCGGAATATTACTGGGTTCCGGCTGGCTGGGAACAACCTGTCTTGATGAATGGCAGATCGGAGTTTTAGGAGTTGCCGGCGGATTCGTTCTGTTTCTTACCGGAAGCGGTCCTTATTCACTGGATTATTATTTCATGAAGAATAACAAAAGCTTTACTCAAAAAAGATGGTTTCAGTGGCTTGGCTCAGGAAATTTTCCTGTCTCAAACCCAAAAGTATTTGTGCTCGCAGGCTCACTTATTATATTTGGATTGACTCTTTTTACCAATCAGTATTTTCATGGAGGTGTATGGGGAACACTGCATAATAAATCGGTAAAACCCAAGCTGGAAATTTCAAATATCTCTCATCAGCATTCAAAGTTAACATTTGAAGTCTACCGGACGGAAGGTGCTGATGTATATGGTTCTTTCCTGATAGGGATTCATATTCTGGATAAAAACGGAAAAGTTTTAAAGGAACTTGATCATAAAGAACTTGCCGGATTTTCTAAAGAAAATATTCAAAACCATTATGTTGCCAAAGTGAAACCGGGAAAACACAGTCTGGTAATTCCATTGGGAGCAAAAGCTGATGTAACTTTGAATATTGATGATATTTTCCAAAAAAATGATATCCACAGTCTGAAACTGATTGATGTAAGTGGTATTGAATGGATAGAGAAAATTGATTAGGAGTTCGGGATGCAATGTGTTCGTATTATCTTTTATCCTTGATACTAATAGTAAAAGCGGACTAAAGTCCGCTCCTATTGAATGCTGTTGTACAATTTCTGGGTATTATTCATGTTGGAAGCTATTTCCCGGAGACGATGACATGATAGCTGCATGTACTGTCCGGATCAAGCCTGAGTACTTTGATTTCAAGTAAAACATCCAGTCCCATAGTGTCGCAAATGCCCTGTATAAAAGGTTTGATCACTGGCCATTTCAACAGATCTGCAATTTGCAGACTATGAGTGATTTTGTGGTAACGGTCTACTCCTTTAATAAGCAATTCGCATTTGTAATCATTTAATTCTTTAAATTCAAAATTATATTCGGGACTGGATGTAAAAATGGCTTCCATCAATATTTTTGCAAGAGCAGGAATTCCAGGCTGCAGGTTGGGTTTTGCTTTAAGATTTCTTAATGTCATTCTTGATCCCAGATCATGCATAAAAGTGCTGGAAAGCTGTTCAATAGCTTCTGCACCGTAAAGTTTCCCGATCTGTTTCAGCATCCCTCCGTAAAAAGATCCTGTAATATCAGAAAGGCGCTGGGTAAGTTCTGTGAAAGTTCCGGGAAAGAAATCTGCAATAAGCTGAGCCTGATCCATTTCAGGAAGATAGATATCATTTTTTCTGAAATCACCTGATGCAGTGTAAGTTTCCGGCAGTTGAATTTGATTCATAGTAATACATTATTTGAGTCTTGAAATCATGGTTTGGCTAAATAATAAGTACTTCATACCGTTTTCGGATATGAAAAATTGTCTTTATGAAAATAAAGTGAAAGGCAGCCGGGGCTGTTTATTTCAATAAGTGGAATTCAGATAAAAATCTGATACAGCAGTCCGGTAAATCCTTTGTGAACGGATTATAAAATGATGAGGGAATTTATTCATATCTTTTTCATTTGGTGATGTAAAGCTAGAAAAAATAAATAAACTCTCCAATAAGTGATATTATTTTTTATTTAACAAAATGAAAACAAAAGGTATTGTTTCTTATTATTTTACAACATAAACAAAATAAAAAACCTTCGAGAATTTCGAAGGTTTTTTATTTAAAATTTAGTGCATGGCTTCACTCAAATCTATTTTTTCTTTGCTCTTTCTTTCTTTTACGAGTAAGATAAACGGAATACATATCAGGAATACGATACCGAGGTAAAGAAATACATCCATATAGGATAAAACAGTGGCCTGTTTCGTTACGGATAAGTCGAGCATTTTATAGGCAGCATTCATTGCGGCATCAGGAGTCATTCCTTTCGCAATGAAATTGGCTTTCAATGCGGCCAGCCTTTGCTGAACATCAAAGCTGTTTTCGTCCAGATGGGAAATTAAGTTATTTCTGTACTTCTGTCCTGCATTGGCAATAAAGGTAGTGATGGCTGCAATCCCGAAAGATCCTCCCAGCTGTCTCATCATCCCTGTAAAAGCCGCTCCCTGCCCAATCTCCTGCCCTTTCAGTGTACTTAATGACAAAGAGGTAATCGGAATAAATAATAATCCCAAACCTGCCCCTCTTACAATCAACATCCAGAAGAAGGCATCTTTGCCGGTATCCGGTGTCAGAATTTTGTATCCCCAGAAACTGTAAACGAAGAAGATAAAGAGTCCTAATGAAACCAGGATCTGCTGTTTTGCTCCTTTTGCCAGTAGTCTGCCAATGATAGGCATCATAAAGGCTGTCGTTAACGCAGCCGGAATCATCAAAGCTCCTGACTGAAGTGCCGTCCATCCCAAAATACTCTGGGTATACAATGGAACAATGAATGTAGAACCATACAATCCAAATCCAAGAACGAATGACATCATAGTTCCGATTCTCAGGTTACTGTTTTTAAGTACTCTGAGCTCAACAATCGGATACTTGAAGGTAAGTTCCCTCCAAAGGAATAGTATAAATCCTAAAACTGCTGCTACAGTGAAGGCTACTATCATTCCGCTTTCAAACCAGTCTTCTTCATGTCCTCTTTCCAGAATAAACTGTAATGAACCTACTGTTACTGCCAGTAAAGCAATTCCAATCCAGTCTACATCGGAAACTTTACGTTTTTCTGCATATTTCGGACTTCTTACAAACTGAAGAGTCATCAGCGTAGCTGCAATCCCAATCGGAATATTAATATAGAAAATATAGGGCCAGCTGAAGTTATCAACGATATATCCTCCAAGAGGCGGCCCTAATGTAGGACCAATAATTACTCCCAGACCATAAATTGCCTGAGCCATACTTCTTTTTTCAATCGGATAAGATTCCGTAATAATCGTTTGTGAGGTTACCAATAAGGCTCCACCTCCGATTCCCTGCATCAATCTGAAGAACACAAGTTCCCAGATATTGGTCGCATTTCCACATAAGAATGAAAATACGGTGAATATAATGATGGATGCCGCAAAGTAATTTCTACGCCCAAACTGCTGTGAAAGCCAGCTCGTCATCGGAACAATGATAACGTTCCCGATGGCATACGCTGTAATCACCCACCCTACTTCTGAAAGTGTAGCTCCAAGATTTCCCTTCATTTCATTCAAGGCAACATTAACAATCGTGGAGTCTACAATTTCAAGAAGGGCACAAAGGATAGCCGTAATCGTAATGATCACTCTCCGTGCTCCATATTCTACTAATGAATCCTGCATAAGTTTTTTTCGATGTGAAAAGTCAATTGTGAATTGTGCTGCGCAAGTGAATAGTGAATTTTAAACAGTCCATTTAAGTTGACTGCAAAGCTGATTCACTACTGACAACGAAGTTCATTGACTCTTAACAATTTTAAATGTTATTTCAAAGCAACTTCCGCCTTCACGTTCATTCCTGTTCTCAATCTTTTGGCAATATTCTTATCAAGATTTACAAAATTGATTTTTACAGGAAGTCTCTGAACTACCTTTACGAAGTTCCCACTTGCATTATCCGGAGGAAGAATAGAGAAAGTAGCTCCTGTAGCCGGAGAGAAAGAGCTTACTACTCCTTCAAATTCCTGATCAGGAAAAGCATCAATCTCAATTTTCACTTTCTGGCCTTCTACCATTTTATCTACCTGCGTTTCCTTAAAGTTGGCCACCACCCATTTCTGGTCGTTTTTAACCAAAGCAAACAACTGTGCTCCCGCCTGCAGATACTGACCTGCCTGTGTAGGTACTTTGCCTACGTATCCATCTTCAGGGGCAAGGATTACAGTATAGGATAAATTCAATTTTGCATTTTCTACATCTACTTCTCTTTGCTTAGCCACAGAACCTGCCACGCTGATTTGTTGTGAGCTTGCGGCCGTCTGAGAAGAAGCGATGTGAGTTTGCTGAGCAATTTGGTTTCTCTGATCCACTAAAACCTGCAACTGTCTGTCTGCAGATTGTTTTGCTGCCAAAGCCTGCTCATACTGCTGTTCTGTAATAGAGTGATCTTTTACAAGATTGGCATATCTCTTCAGATCCTGAGAAGTTTTCCAGACATTTACTTTTGCTGCTTCTATCTGGGCATTAGCCGTTACTACTGCTGCTTCTGAAGAACCTATATTTTTTGAAGTAGCTGTGGTAGTAGCTTCTGCATTGGAGATATTGCTTTTGGCAGTAGATAATGCTGCCTGAGCCTGTTCAAGAGCCATTTTCTGATCTCTGTTATCCAAAATCACCAATGTATCTCCTTTCTTCACAAACTGATTGTCTTTTACTTTTACCTGAGCTACATAACCGGAGATTTTAGAAATTACCGGTGCCATATTGGAAGCAATCTGAGCATCATCAGTCTCTTCGTGATACTGTCCGTAAGTATAGGCTCTGTAACCGTAGATTCCTCCTCCAATTACTACTGCTGCTAAAATGATAGGAAAGACTAAACTTTTTTTCTTTTTAGGTTCAGCTGCCTGTGTATTATTATTTTCCATTTTGGTTTCGATCTGATTATTTAATTGTTAAAGTTCCTGTTGTCTGTAATAGTTTTCTGTATGCCAGTGCAGCATCTGCCTTAGCATTGATCACGCCAACGTTGGCAGCAATCTGTGCAGCGTCTGCATCCAATAATTCAGTCATGGTTGCCAACCCGTTGTCGTATTTATTTTTGGTAATTCTGTAATTTTCATTAGCCTGTTCCGCCGATTTTTCAAAAACAGCAATTCTCTTTTTTGAATAGTCTGTGTTTTGGTACTCTCTGTTCACATCAAGCTTAATATTATCATTCAATAATTCATCAGTAGCGGCAAGCTGTTTCTCTCTTGCCTGTGATTGTCTCAATGAAGAATTTTCTTTCCACAGATTGGATAAGTTATAAGAAACCCCGATTCCTACATTGATGGCATTGTATACCGTAAGAAACTTAGGAATGTCTGCAGCTACATAACCTCCTGTAAATGCGATGGATGGAAGGTTTTCTGCTTTTGCAGCTTTGGAACCAAGTTCTGCGGCTTTTCTCTGCTGTGCCAGCGCCTGTAAATCTTTACGGTTTTCTCTGGCTTCAGTAACGTAAAAATCAACAGGTTTTACGTCTGATCCTTCTTCAATATAATTTTCATCTACCGTCAGTTCTGTCGTTTCAGGAAGCCCAAGCAATAAATCCATATTGATATTGGCAATATTGTAGTTATTCTTAGCTTCCAATAGTTGAAGTTCAATATTTGAAGTCTGAAGGTTAGCCTTTAATCTGTCGTTTCTAGCGATCAAACCATTCTTTTCCATTTTAAGGAAGGTTTCATCTCTTTTTTGTGAAGCGGCAAGATTTTCTTCAAAAACCTTGATGGACTGGTTAGCCTTAAAAAGGTTATTATAAGCCTGAGCAACGTTATAAGCAATGGCAATTTTATCATTCTCAGTGCTTAATTTAGAAGCTTCTACCAGATATTTAGCAGACTGAATTCCGTATTTGATTCTTCCACCGCTGTAAATAGGAACGCTAAGATTTGCTGAACCGTAAACTACCTGATGTATTTCAGGTCCGCCAGCTCCTCCTGCAAGACCAGGAAGTTTGATATCAATATTCGGTTTTATCGGTAGATACATATAGCTGCCCGACACTTTTAATTCCGGTAGTTGTCTGTTTTTAGCCTCCAAAAGATCAGCAGTAGCCTCTTCGATCCTGGCTGCATCGATCTTGAGATTCTTGCTGTTCTGGATTCCCAGCTGCACGGCCTCGTCAAGAGTAAGTGTTCTTTTCTCCTGGGCATTTGCATTTGCTATTCCTACGAATAGTGATAATGCAATCACTGAGTTATTTATTCTCTTCATAACCTAAAAGGTCTTTTAGTAAATATTTAATATGTTTATTAAGTTCTGTATAGTATTTTTCATCAAAAGCTTCTTCATCTTCTGTTTCATTCAGGAACTCTTTATACATTTCTTTCGCATTGAATGCATAAAACAAGGTACCGCTTACGGTAGAATGAAGCAGATAAATGGGTGGATTTTTGGTAAAAACCCCATTTTTAAGACCACTTTGCAATATTTGCGAATACATGGAAAGGAATCCCATTTTGATTTGCTTCAAAAATTCTACAATCTGAGGATTCTTGGTATGCAGCTGCTCTCTCTGCATAATCCTGTAGAAGCATTTTTGAGTCCGGATCCTGTGCGAAAACTGATCAATTACTCTTTCAATCTTCTGCCATTCGTTGATGTCTGTTCTTCCCAAAAGATCTTTTGAAAAAAACTGACCTTCATTCATTCTGTATTCCACTAATTTCTCATAAAGTTTTTCCTTAGAGCCAAAATAATATGAGATCATAGAGATGTTTACATGAGCTGCCTTTGCAATTTCCCTGGTGGAAGTTCCTTCGAATCCCTTTTCTGCAAAGAGCTTCTCGGCAGCGAATAATATATTTTCTTCTTTTGAAATCATGTTCGTATTCATTTTTCAGGGCGCAAATGTACACAAGTTTTTTATTCAAATCAAACGATTGATTGATTTTTAATATAGATTTAATTTATTGTAAATAAAAGACTATTTCTATAATACAATATGAAACTGACAGGAGATGCTTCATTTCCTGAAAGAACTCTCAATAATTAGCAGATATAGTTAAAATTTTACCAGTGTTAAAAAAAGTATTACATTTATCCACTTTAAAAATTTTATATTATGAAAAAAATACTTTCAATGGCAGCAGTAGCTTTATTCACACTAGGATATGCTCAGGAGAAACCAAAAGACGGAGGATGCTGTGCTGGAAAAGATAAAAAAGAATGTTCTGTAAAAGACAAAAAGGCATGCACAGATAACCATCATAAAGATTGCGGCATGAAAACAAAAACAGCAGAAAATACTCCTAAAACAAAAGATAAAAAAACGGTAAAAATAAAGAAAGCTTAATATACTCTTAAGTATAGAAGATAAAAACTCCGGTGAAAGTACCGGAGTTCTGTTTTATGTGCTTTTGTGAATATACCTTGATAATTTTATCCCAAGATCGGTCCAGACGATTTTAGGATTTCCGTTTCTGGTCAGGTGCAGGTCGGCCGCATTGATTTCTTCTAAGATGCTTTCAATATTGGCTCCACTGATAAATTTAGAAAACCCGGCCCAATTGAAACCGTTCGCATTGATCTTTTTATACACCAGATTCTCAGACTGATAGTTCTGAAGTAATGCAAGCCTGAAAATTTCAGAACAATAGTTGAGGAAGTTTTTTTGCTTTTCTCTGTTCCATCCTGCAATTTCTCTTGCCCAGGAAATGATACTTCTGAGATATTCCGGTTTCTTTTTTACCATAAATGCATCTCTTACCCATTGTACAAAAAGCTTTTCAAACTCATTGCTTTTGTCTCCTGAGTTCAGAAGTTTAATGGCATCATTAAGATCTCCCTGTGCTTCATGAACAATCTCTCTCACTTTATCTTCTGAAACTGAAAAATTCTTTTTAAGATAGTTTTCAATATCTTCATCATTAATTCTCGGGATCTCTACAATCTGTGTTCTGGAAAGAATAGTAGGAAGAATGTCGTTTGTACTTTCTGCAGTAAGAAGAATGACAGTTTTTGCCGGTGGTTCCTCCAAAAATTTCAAAAACTTATTGGAAGCCGCGATATTCATTTTATCGGCCCTCCAGACGATAAGAATTTTGGTTCCTCCTTCAAAACTTTTTAAAGAAAACTTCTGATTCTGATCATCCACTTCATCCGCAGAAATAAATAACTGTTTATTTTCTGATTCTAAAAAAGCAGTCCAGTCGTCATAGCTTGCATAAGGAGAAGCCAGGATCATCTCTCTGAACTCGTCAAATTTATTTTTACTTAATGAGTTTTTATTGTCCGTAAAAACCGGAAAGCTGAAATGCAGATCCAGGTGATTGAGATGCTCTACCTTCGCAGCAGCATGTTCATTTTCCTGACTGAAAATCTCCCGTGCATAAGCCAATACCATAGGCAGTGTTCCGTATCCCTCTTTTCCTACAAAAAGCTGGGCATGGCTCACTCTGTTTTCAGCAATGCTTTCTCTAAGAAGTTTTTTCAGATTTGTCTGTCCGGCGATGTTATCCCAATTCATGTTTCAAAGATAAAAAATCTTACTTCAATTCATAAAATTAAGTCTGCTTAAAATAAAATTGTTGGAATACTTATAATAAAAAAACCTTTTACCCAAGGAACACATAAAGGTTTTTATAACTTAAAAAAATTAAATAGGAAGCTTAAGAAATAAGAATATAAATAAGGACTGTTCACTACAGAGCAACATTCTTCATAGCAAAATTGACATTTTCTATTGTTGAAAATTTGCATTTTTCTTTTAAAGAACGGCCCTTAACAAACTTTAACCACATATAATTTTTACAATTCATTAATATTTAAGATATTTGCGCATTGTTTTAAAAATAAAGAATGAAAAAAATCTTTGTAGTATCATTCATATCAGTTGGATATTTTCTGAATGCACAGAGTCTAAGCAACTCTCCTTATGCAACTTATGGAATTGGAGATGTGAAATATGATAATACGATCGAAACTGCTTCTATGGGAGGTATATCTACTGCTTTTATAAGTGATTTTACCAGTAGTTTCAATTTTGCCAACCCGGCAAACAACGCCAATTTTGAACTTACGAGTATCAGACTGGAAGCTACCAACGAAAACAATTATTTCAAATCGAATTATAACGATATGAAATCTACAAAGCATTCTACGTATCTTTCCAATATTTCGATTGCATTTCCTTTATCTTCAAAAGTGAAAATGGGGATCTCTTATCAGCCATACAGCTCTAAAAGTTATGACATCGTAACTGAACAGTTTACCGCAGATAAAACTCCTCTTTACAAAAACAGCTTTAAAGGAAGCGGAACATTGAATACCGCTCAGATTGCTGTTTCTTATAAGATCAGTCAGGAATTATCCGTAGGAGCAAAAGCCAATCTTTATTTTGGAGACCTTAATGACCTTAATGAATTCCGTGCTTACAACAGTAATCTTGGAACCTATTTAGGTGAATATGTTAATGGTTATGAAACTAAAAACAGAGTCAGAAACTTTAATTTTACGCTGGGAACAAGTTACCAGACTTTAAATACACGTACTGATAAAAAGTTCACAGTAGGCGCTACTGCTACTTTTGGGAATACCAGTAATATGACTACTCAGTACACCAACAGCACGTACAGATATTCTGATGCTCAGGAAACCACCAAGCTTAGCGGATCTGAAACCATTATTGAGCAAAAAGAAACAAAATCCAAGAACCTTCTTCCATTACAGGCTTCATTAGGAGTTGGGTATGGAAGTGAAAACCATTGGTTTGTATCAGGACAGCTAGATTATAAAAAAGGAGAAGATATCTCTTATTTTGGTAAAGATTTTAGTTTCCAGGATACCTACAGAATTTCTGCAGGGGGATGGTATCTTCCAAATTATAATAACTTCAGAAACTACTTCTCAAGAGTAATCTACAGATATGGAGCTTTCTATGAAAGAGGAAATCTGAATCTGGAGGGAAACAGTATTAACAAATTCGGTATTTCTGCCGGAGTAATGTTACCATTCAAGAATAGTAGTATTACAAGAATGAGTGGTCTTGAAATCGGATTAGAAGTTGGTAAAAGAGGAACTCTTCAAAACAACCTGATCAACCAGAATTTCGTCAACCTGAGAATCGGCTTTAATTTTGCCGATAAGTGGTTCAGAAAGACACTTTATAACTAAAATGAGCTTTTCAAAAAAAATATCATATAAAAATATAGCATGCCTTTTTAGTTGTGCTATATTTTTTATACTGACATCCTGTGAGGAGGATCTTACCAAAAGAAATGGCAGCCAAAGCAAAAATTTCCCTTCACAGATCATTAACAACGCCAATATTATACAGCGTGACTCCGGCTTTGTTACATTAAAAGCCAAAGCACCCATCATTGAAAAATACGAATTAATTGACAGTCCGTATGTAGTAGCCAGAAAAGGAATTGATATTGAGTTTTTTGATAAAAAGAAGCCCAAAATTCCAGGACGAATTACCGCTAAATATGCCCGTATTTTTGAATATAAAAAATTCTACGAAGCTAAAGGTGATGTAAGAATAAAAACCAATGAAGGGCAGAGATTTGCCATGCAGAGTATTTACTGGGATCAGAAGAAAAACAGAATCTACACCAAAGACACGGTTTATGTTACCATGGAAGACGGTTCTACACTGGTAGGGGCCAATGGGATGACGGCCAAAGATGATTTTTCCGAATACACTTTCTATAACAACTCCGGAGATTTCAGCTCAAAAAGAATTTCTGAAAACAAAAAATAAATCCAAAAAGAATGAAAGCTGTGGCTATTGGACTGATGTCCGGGACAAGTCTGGATGGTTTGGATATCTGTCTTGCTGAATTTGAAAAACAGGACACATGGACCTTTCAAATCCTGAAAGCCGAGACCCTCTCCTATTCTGAGGATTGGGAAACCCAACTTAGAAACTCCATTCATCTTTCTTCTGAAAATTTGCTGGAACTGCATTCAGCGTATGGCTTTTATCTTGGACAACAGGTTAAAAAGTTTATTCATCAACATCGGCTTGAAAATATCGATCTTATTGCCTCTCACGGACATACAGTTTTTCATCAGCCAAAGAGAAAATTTACCCTGCAGATCGGCGATGGCAGAGCCATCAAACTGGAAACCGGACTCCCTGTTATCTATGATTTCCGAAGCCAGGACGTGTTGATGAATGGAAACGGAGCACCATTAGTTCCTATAGGCGATGAATTACTTTTCTCCGGATACAGCGCCTGTCTGAATCTGGGCGGATTTTCCAATATTTCTTTACGTTCGGAAGGAAAAAGAATCGCTTTTGATATCGCTCCCGTGAATATTGTTTTGAACCATTTAGCTCAACAGCTTCATAAAAATTTTGATGAAAACGGAGCACTGGCCGCAAAAGGAAAAATAAATGAAACTCTACTGAATCAACTTAATACCCTAGATTTCTATCAGATTTCGCATCCAAAATCTCTTGGAATAGAATGGTGTCATCAACATATATTTCCGCTTCTTGAAAACATTGAAGTCTTAGATGCTCTGGCAACTTTTACAGAACATGCTGCCCAGCAGATCGCCAATGTCATCAATGGCTATAGTATAAAAGACATCCTTATCACTGGTGGAGGTGCTTACAATACCTTTTTAATTGAAAAAATAAGAGCAAAAACAAAAGCTGAAGTGATCATTCCTGAAAAAGAGATCATCAATTATAAGGAAGCCCTGATCTTTGCCTTTATGGGCGTTTTAAAGATGAATAATGAAATGAATGTGCTGTCTTCTGCGACTGGAAGTACAGCTGATCATTGTTCAGGAGTTATTGCTTAGATATTTGGTCATGTTTCAAATATGTTGCTTTCCATTATTAATGGAAAATTATAAATAAATAATTGACTTATCCTTTTAATTAATACTCAAGATTAATGATTAATAACGGCTTTCTTATTGAGAACCCTTCGGCAGGCTCAGGGTGACAGGTCGCATACCAGCCGAAATTTTTAAGCGTTGTCAGGCTGAGCCTGTCGAAGCTATTATTACTAAAAGAGATAGGTTAATAAATAATTTAAAAGCAGGTAATCTAAATGGTTGCCTGTTTTACTTTTTATCAACATTCCTCTAAAAACAAAAAAACCTTCATTTTGAAGGTTTTTATTATTTATAAGCTTCGATTTTATCGGTAAGCGTATTGATAAAGTTCTGTAACGGCTTCTCTACCATCATTTTGATAAATGGATTGAATTTCCCTTCAAATAACATCTGAACCTCAGTCTGGTTTTCGCTGATCGGGTTTAATGTGGCTGTTAATGAGAAGTCCAGACTTGAACTTGCAGATCTTAAAACAGCTTTGTGATCATCCACCTCATCTATTTTTAATGCGATTTCAGGCATTCCCTGTAATCCAAATTTGAATCCGTTATCTCTTGTTTCAAATTTCTGAAGACCATCCGGCATAAAATCTTTATAATTTTCAGGAGATTTCAGCAACTCTGTAAGTTCTTTAGATGATTTATTGACAATAATCTTTCGTCCTTCTAAATTCATTTTTTATTTTTGTATTTAAATTCTTAACTATTACAAATGTATAAAGTTTTTGTCAACGAAAAAAAATTATTACTATCTAAGCATCCTGAAGATCTTGAAAAAAAGCTTGGGTATGAAAATTATACAACTTTAGAGATCGCTCTGGATCTTCTGGAGAATACTTCTGTGCAGGAACTGAACGTGTATGGAGAGAATTTGGAAGAAATCTGGCAGGAGTTTCAAAAGCTGTTCAGAATTATAGAGGCTGCAGGAGGTCTCGTTAATAATCCTGAAGGCAAAATTCTTTTTATCAGAAGACTTGGCAAATGGGATCTTCCTAAGGGTAAGATGGAAAAAGGAGAATCCAGAGAAGAGTCTGCAGTACGGGAAATAGAAGAAGAAACAGGTTTGAGTGATGTTGAGCTTGTAACATTCATCAATACGACCTATCATATCTATGTAGAAAGAAACGGAGATAAAATCCTAAAATGCACCCATTGGTTTGAAATGAACTTTGATGGTGAAGACACTTCCAAACCGCAGATAGAAGAAGGTATTACCGAAGTTGCCTGGAAAACGACATCAGAAATTGAAAATGAAGTTTTTCCTAGTACTTTCAAAAATATTAAACTTATCGTAAAAGAATTCTGGAATTTGAAGAAATAAATAATAAGGCTGGAAGCTGGAAGAGTGAAGCCGGAAGTTACTATCCGGCCAATTACTTCTTCAGGTGATTTTTAACAATGAAATTTTATAAGGCTGAATAAAGAACAACTCTTTGCCCATCAGGAACTTCCCTCTCCCAGCCTCCAGCTTCCTTACTTTAAATAAAGTCAATCACTTTTTCCAGAGCAATTCCTCTGGACCCTTTCAGCAATATATTCTCGGACTGAATTTTATTCTGTTTTAAATACTCTATTAATTCTGCTGTATTTTCAAAAGCAAGATCTGAAGAATTAACCGTTTTAAAATGTTTACCCACTGTAATAATTTCATTAAAATGAAGATTCTGAGCGAGTTTTAAGATATTCTGATGCTCTTTCTCACTTTCGTCACCCAATTCCAGCATATCGCCGATAATAATGGTTTTACGGCCTTCAAAACTGACAAAATTATTTAAGGAAGCGGTCATAGAGCTTGGGTTGGCATTATAAGTATCCAGAACCAAAGTTCTGTCCTCTTTTTTCACCACCTGAGATCTCATATTCGTTGGGGTGTATAGTTCCAGAGCGTGCTTTATTTTTTCAAAGCTGATTCCGAAATAAAGTCCTAAACTTGCGGCTGCACAAAGATTGGTAAAATTATATTCTCCTGTGAGCTTTGAAACAGCTTTTACTCCCTGATAAACCAATCCTACAAAATGTTCTTCTGAAAAAGATTCAAAATGATAATGGGAGGTTTCTGCTCCAAAAGTAATTTTAGGGGAATAGTTTTCAGTTTTCTCTACCTGAATAGGATCGTTTTCATTAACAACAATAGTTTTGTTATTGTTTTTAAGATAATCGTAGAGCTCAGACTTTCCTTTAATTACCCCTTCAAAACCTCCGAATCCTTCCAAATGAGCTTTCCCGAAGTTGGTAATATATCCGAAATCAGGCTGCGAAATGGTACACAGGAATTCAATTTCTTTCTGATGGTTGGCTCCCATTTCAATCACAGCCATCTCATGCTCCGGTTGAATGGAAAGAATGGTCAGCGGTACTCCGATATGGTTATTCAGATTTCCAGCGGTGTACTGAACATTAAATTTTTCAGAAAGAACCGCATGAATCAACTCTTTGGTGGTTGTCTTTCCGTTACTTCCTGTAAGTCCTATAAAAGGAATATTAAGTTTGCTTCTGTGATAGATTGCCAATTGCTGTAAAAATTCCAGGGTAGACGGAACATAGAAAATGTTTTTATCTCTGTTTTCAAATTCCGGAAGTTCAACAATCACTGCCAAAGCTCCGTCATCAATGGCTTTTTCCGCCAGAGTAGCTGCATTGAAATTCTCACCGGAAAAGGCAAAGAAAATATCATTCTCTGCTATTTTTCTGCTGTCAATAGTTACTTTTGCAGCCTGCAGAAATAAAGGATAAAACTGTTCTATATTCATGTGGAAATATATATTTTTTTAAAAGAAGTCACACGCAATCGCCAAATCTATACAAGTATTTTAGACTTTTCAGCCAAAGCGATTTCACGGTTCAAAAATAAAAAAACCTTCCGAAAGTTCGGAAGGTTTTTTATAAGTATTTTTTGATAAATATTATCTTCTAGTTCTACTCTTATCGCTGGCTCTGGCATCCTGTGCAACACGGAACCCTACCCATCCATAAGCTCTGTTTTGATTTTTATATCTTCTTTGTCCCGGATCCAGCCAATATGCTGTATCCTGCCAAGAACCACCTTTCACAACTCTAACCTCGTTGGAAATTCCGGAAGTTCTTTCTTTGGTATCTTTCTGCAGTTTCACTCTACCGCTGGCATCTACAACGAAACTTGTTTTAGGAGCGTTGTACATATCGAATCCTGAAGCAGAATCAGAAGCTCTGTAATATTCTAATGAAGACTGTCTGTCGCCATCTCTGTAGTTTCTGTAGTCAGCAATAGTTTGTCTTTCAAATTGTCCGGGAAGTCCTCTGTAAACTAATCTTCCGTCAGCTAGCGTATCATATTTGATAGTCCCTTCGTCGATCATTTTATAAGTTCCGTCACCATTTCTTACGATGGTCTGAGGCATGTTTCCTCTGTAGTAGTTGAAATCATTGTAATCTTCATCAATGATTGGTCTGTAAACGTCAGCCGTCCATTCAGAAACGTTTCCGTACATACCGTAGATTCCTAAATCGTTAGATGGATATTGTCTTACATCAGAAGTTTGTGCTGATCCGTCGTTTTTCCATCCTGCGATACCGGAATAGTCACCTTTACCCATTTTGAAGTTTTCAAGGAACATTCCTCTGTCTCTTCCTTTGTTACCTCTTAATCTTTCAATTTGAGGCTTTTTTCCCAGATATTGGTTATATTCTCTGTTTTTAGCCATACCAAGAGCAGCATATTCCCATTCTACTTCAGTAGGAAGTCTGAACTTCTGTACCATTGCAGCATTAGGAGCTCTGTTAGCAGCAAGCAATCTCTGGTTTGTAGTTTTCATACCAGTTTTCTGCTGCATTCTTTTCTCATTGATATACCCTTGCATTTCAGGATCATTCGATTTGAATTTATCCATGTTGAAAGCGGTACCTCCCTGATTATTGGATTCGTTGATATACAAATCTTTAGCAATAATACCAGCCTGCATCAAAGCTTTTTCGTTCGCTCTGTCTGACAGCCATTCACAGTATCTGTTTGCCTGGGTCCAGGAAACTCCTACTACCGGATAGTAATCAAATTCCGGAGAACGCAGATAAGTTTCATTATAATCGTTTCTTGCTAATTTGTTGTCCCATAATAAGGTATCCGGTAAAGCACCGTTATAGATCTCCTTAAAACTCGGGTCACTTGGTGGGAATACATACTTCAACCATGTAAGGTATTCGCGGTATTCGTAGTTAGTAATTTCAGTTTCACCGATAAAGAATGAACTTACCTGCATTCTGCGAGGTGTGTTATTCCAATCGTGCATAACATCATCTTTCACTAATCCCATTGTAAAAGTTCCACCTTCTACATATACCATCCCAGGCCAACCCTTCTGCTTCTGTTGCTTTCCTGCAAAAAACCAACCCTGTTTTTCGTTTGGTTTCCAACCTGTTTTGCTGACAAATTTTTTGGTACCGCCACCTTTGCTGGTTCCTGATCCGCCACAGCTGGTTAATGCAAGTGTAGAACTTAATGCTATTAATGAAAACAACTTTAGTTTTTTCATAGTCGATATAAATATTTTCAAAGTACAAAGAAAAAATAAATTATTCAATAAATCAAGTAAACATTTGATTTTTTTGAAAAACGTTAACAAATTAATTTTATTGTATCACAATTTAATTCTAAAATTTTCATTTATTTTGTAATTTAGCAATTTCAATAGTAAACATGAAACGAAAAATTACGATTTTATCTTTAATCGCTTTTACATCAACACTTTACGCTCAAAGAAACACCATAGAATGGAATGGCTCTAAAATTCAGGATTTTGGTGATACAAAATTAAATCTTCCTAATTTTAAAAATGAAGGTTTTTCTTACAGCCAAAATAATGTTTTTATTGTAAGCAAGCAAAAAATCGGGGAAAAGCAATTAAAAATCTCAGACCTTGTGTGGGAAAGCGTTTCTAATCAGGATTTATTTGAGCTGGATAAAGGCAGACTTCCGGATTATGATGTAGCAGATGTTTCCTATTATACTTTAGAGGGTGAAAGCTATGCCAGCATCAGTATTGCTTTATTTAAAAATGTAAAAGGCCGTGTCCAGAGATTATCTTCGTTTAATGTTTCAGAGGCTTCTTCTTTTATCAATACAACAGGAACTGTTAATAAAATAGGAACCACTGGCAATCCTTTATCAAGTGGAAATTTCTATAAGATAAAAGTAGACAAATCGGGAGTATTCAAAATCACTTCCCAGTTTTTAAAAGATAACGGAATCAATCCAAGTTCAGTAAATCCTAAAAACTTCAGAATTTATGGAAACGGAGGATTAATGCTTCCCGAATACAATCAGGATCCAAGATACGGGGCTTTACAGGAAAATTCCATTCAGGTAGTAGGTGAAGATGATGGAGTATGGAATGACAATGACTACGCTCTTTTCTATGCGCAGGGGCCTGATGGATATAATCTTTATGATACCGGTAATGGAAATGGATTTAAAAGACACGATACCCGATTCAGTGAAAGAAGTAATAATGTCAAAAACATTTATGAAGATTTCTCTTACTATTATATCAACTTTGATAAGGGTGCGGGAAAAAGAGTTCCTACTGTAGACGGAAATCTTCCTGCACAGCTGATTACAAGATATGACAATTACCAGGTGATCAACAAGGATCAGAAAAACCTGTTAAAAGTAGGAAGAACATGGGTAGAGGATACTCCTTTCACCAATGAAAAGACCATAACATTAACTACCAATTCACCTATACAGGCGAATGATGTAATACGATACAGAACTCAGGTGGTTGCGTACAATTCTCAGCAGAATACCATGGATTTTAAAATCAATAATTTAAATCCGCACCCACAGCAGGTAATTCCTATGGACACTCCTTCCTATCAGTATACCTTCTATCCTGTAACATACACCGGAATATTAACCAATCTTACCGGAAATCAGTTTACCCTGGTTTACAATCCGGATATTTCCAAGAATCCAAATGGAACTTTCTATTTTGATTATGTAGAGGTTCAGTATAAGGAAAACCTTGCATTCAATGGTTCACAAATGAACTTCAGGGATTATTCCATTGTAAGCGGAAGCAACACAGATTACGGTTTCAGTATCAGTAATGCTGCTAATATAGAACAGGTATGGGATGTAACGGATATTACAAATGTTAACAGAAGAGTGAATAAAGCAGGAGCAGGCTCTTTCAACTTTGCTTACACTGCTTCTGATCAGAATTTCAATAATGAATTTGTAGCTTTCCGTGCTGATGCGGCGTATAGTCCACAGTTTGTAGGAAGAATCTCCAATCAGAATCTTGCCGCAATACAAAACGTAGATTATCTTATCCTTACCGTTCCTGAAATGATGGGCCAGGCACAGAGAATTGCCAACTACCATCAAACCAAGAATAACTATAAGGTAGAGATTGTTGACATCAACAAAATCTATGAGGAATATGGCAGCGGAAGTAAAGACCTTACCGCGATAAGAGATTTCGTAAGCAAACTCAATACTCCTCTGGGCAGACTTCAGTATGTATTTATTCTTGGGGATGCTTCATATGATTATAAAAACAGGATTCCGAACAATTCAAACGTTGTTGCCAGCTACCAGAGTGAGCAGTCTTCTGATTATGTATCCTCTTTTGTGACGGATGATTATATTGTAATGACCAAGCCGCAGAATACCTTATTAATTGAAAACAATTTACCGGATGTGCCTGTGGGTAGAATTCCTGCAGCCAATGCAAGTGAAGCCGGAGATATGATCAATAAAACACTGGCTTATTACAATTCTCTTCAGGGGCAGTCATCTCCTTTTGGAGACTGGCGTATGCGACTTGACTTTGTAGTGGATGATAATGAAGAAGGAGGCGGTCCGTTCCATAATGTAATGAACAACTCCCTGGTAAACATATTTGAACAGCCAGGTCAGCAGGAACTCAAAGAATATAATGTTAAAAAATTATATATGGATGCTTTTACCGCTCAGAGTACCTCTGGCGGGCGGAGATATCCACAGGTAAACCAAGCTATTTCCAATGCTATCGGAAACAGTTTGTACTTATTCTATTTCGGACACGGAGGAATCAATGGCTGGGCACAGGAAAGAGTGCTTACCAGCACAGAGGTTCAGAATGCCAACAACTTCTCTAATGTATACAGCAGATTCCCTTTTGTTTCTACCATCACTTGTGAATTCACATTGTGGGACGAGCCTGCAACCAACTCTGTTGGAGAACAGTTTATTAAAATGAAGCAGGGAGGTGTTTCTACCATGATTACTTCCAGCCGTGCTATTGGAGTAGATTACGGACGTGATTTTACCAATACATTTACCCAGAATATTTTTAAATTAACCAATGACGATTTTAATTCATTGGGAAATGCTCAATTAATTGCCAAAAAACAAAAAGGCCCCAACAGTAACCACTTAAAAGTAAACTTTCTGGGTGATCCGGCTATGAAATTAAGCAGACCTCAAAGACTTCTGGTTATTGATAATATTGAAACGCCCGTTCCGGGACTGATCAGAGGTCTGGATTTTGTAAAAATTAAAGGACACATTAATAACACTAATGGAACACTGAACAATACCTTTAACGGAAAAGTCAGCATCAATATTTTTGATAAGAGATTAAACAAAAAAACACTCAATAACAGTGGCATTTTAACTCCGGTTTTAGATTATACTGAAGAAGGAAGTGCTATTGTAAAATCTGCAGGAACTGCTGTAAACGGAGTTTTCACTGCTGAATTCTACGTTCCTAAAGATATTAACTATGCTGTAGGACAAGGAAGGATATTAGCCTATGCTGACAACAAATCAACGGATGTTTTTAACAACCAGGCTGTACAGGTGGGAGATATCAATCCTAATGGAATTAATGATAATCAGCCTCCAAAAGTAAAACTGTATATGAACAACACCAATTTTGCTGATGGTGGAATTACCAACCAGAATCCTATGCTTCTTGCCTGTCTTACCGATGATACAGGAATCAACTCAACAGGATCCGGTGTAGGACATGATATTACAGTATACCTTGACGGACAGATTATCAATACAGTTGTTTTGAATGATTTTTATGCTCCAGGAGAAGGAAACGGATGTTTAAATCCAAGCCTTGCCGAATATCAGAAAGGAAATGTAACCTATCCTTTCAGAAATCTGGCAATAGGACAACATCAATTAACATTTAAAGTTTGGGATATAAACAATAATTCGACAACTGCTACGTTAAATTTTGAGGTTAAAGATGAATCTGACCAACACCTGACAATCAACCGTCCGCTGAACTGGCCAAATCCATTTACCAATAAAACCTATATTCAGTTTGAACACAATTGTGATGATATTCTGGATGTAAACGTACAAATTTATACAATAACCGGAAGATTGGTAAGAACCTTATCACAGCCAGTGGTTGCAGAACCTTTCCTACAGGGCTTCAGAACCCCTCGTCAGGCAATAGAATGGGACGGAAGAGATGATTTTGGATCTACGGTAGCAAAAGGTACGTATATTTTTAAGATATTTGCAAAAAGTCAAAATCAAGAAAAATGCAAAGGAAGTGCTACAGCTGTAGAAAAAATGGTACTTTTGAAATAATAAAACAAAACAATAGACAATAATATTAATAAAAAACTGATAATATATAAAAGACAACATATGAATTTAACTACTAAACTGCTATTAGGATTTGGTTTGAGTGCTGGTTTTTTAGGCTATTCGCAAGATTTAGGTAAAGTAAACCCAGTTCTTACCGGAGCTCCTTTCTTAAGAATTGCACCTGATGCAAGATCGGGAGGTATGGGAGATCAAGGGGTGGTAACCTCTCCGGATGCATTTTCACAATTCTGGAATGCGGCTAAATACCCTTTCAGCAGGACAAGTTCTTCCGTAGGTCTTAACTATACGCCTTACATGGGAAAACTTACCAATGATGTATTCTTATTATATGCTTCGTTCCATAAGTTTTTGGGGCAGGAAGAAAGATCTACAATTTCTGCGAGTATCTATTATTTTAATATGGGACAGGTAGACCTGACTCAATTGGTAGGTACGGAAATCGCTTCCATGGGTACATCAAAACCAAACGAATTCTCCATTGACGTTGCCTACGCTTTGAAACTCTCTGATTCATTCTCAGGTGCCGTTACCGGTAGATTTATCCGTTCAGACTTAGCCGGAGGCTTCAATACAGATACTACTCTTAAAGCGGCCAACAGTTTCGCAGTAGACGTTTCAGCATACTATACCTCACCAAGATTCTCCAGTATAGGTGGATATGATGGTAAAGTGAATGCCGGTTTAGCGGTTCAGAACTTAGGCCCAAAACTGGATTATACAGGAAATGAAGAATCAAGATCTTATCTTCCTACTATGGCAAGATTAGGGGTTGGATATGACATGTACCTGGATGATATGAACAGAGTGGGAATTTCTGTGGAAGGTTCAAAACTATTGGTTCCGGGATCTGAGTATGCCGGAATAGACCCGAATACAAGACAGCCCATCTACCAGATCCCGAATGTAGGGCCAATGGCTGGTATCGGAAAATCTTTCAAAAATAAAAACAGTATCATGTACAGTGGTGCTTTGGAATATTCCTACGACAATGCATTTTCTGTAAGAGGAGGTTACTTCCATGAAAGTGAAGAGCAGGGAGCAAGACAGTTTGCTACCGCGGGGGTTGGGTTAAGATACCGTTCTTTCGGGCTTGATCTTTCTTACCTGATCAACATGTCTAAGATCAACAGTGCTTTGGATAACACGCTTCGTTTCGGTCTTACCTGGAACATTGGAGAAGAAACATCCAACAACGATCGTTAATAAAAGCAACAGCTCTATAAAAAAGCCTCATACATTATTGTATGGAGGCTTTTTTTATGTCAATCGTCAATTCGCTTCGCTTGTCAATTTTTTATATGCTGCAACCACTCACCATTCACTTTGCGAAGCAAAAATTCACTATTGATTCGTGAATAGTCAATCGTCAATCCGCTCCGCTTGTCAATTTTTTATATGCTGCAACCATTCACCATTCACTTTGCGAAGCAAGAATTCACTATTGATCTTTGAATAAGGCAATGGTATAATCAAGGAGTTTTCCATCACCGTAGTCTCCATGTCCCGGAACTGCAATTTTCACATCGGGATATTCTTTTTTTACTTTTTCAACAGTAGCGGACCAGGCAGAAACATTGGCATCACCTAAATATCCTTTACCTGCCTCCAGCTCTTTTAATAAGCAGCCTCCAAATAAAATATTCTCGCTCGGGAAATAACCTACTGCATTATCTTTTGTATGCCCTTCGCCGAAAAATTTTGCGATAACATCTTTATCCCCGACTTGTAAAATAACAGCATCATTAAAACTGTTTTCAGGAATAGCAAAATTATTTTCTTTGGCCAGCTCAATTGTTTTTGTATAAGAATAAGAAGGAATACTATGTTTATGAAACGCCATCACTCCTCCTAAACTATCATCATGAAAATGGGTTGGAATAATGGCCTTAATTTTTGCATTAAGTTTTTCATTAATCCACCGTATCAGCTCTTCTGAACTTTTGTCATTGGTAGGGGTGTCGAAAACAATAGCTTCGCGATGATCTTTCACAACCAATCCATTACAGGGTACATTTCCAAAATCATTGGTCTGTTTAAAGGAAGTATGAATAAAAGAATTTTCCGAAATCTGGGTAATAATCAGGGTGTTGGATTTATAAACTTCCTTTGCCTTGAAGTTTTCCTTTTTCTGTGAACCGCAGCTCAGAATGAAAAAAGAAAAGAATATGATGAAGACATTTTTAATAGTATTTTTCATGAAACCTTTTTATTTAAACTTTGAGATAAGCTAAGGTAGGAATTCGTGGAATAAGATTTGTTACCTCTTCTGTTAAAAATGACCAATTGTGAATGGTGAATCATTCCTATGTCTCTTCTGTCAATTTATTTTAAATAGTACAACAGCACAATTAAAAAAATATAACATAGAAGTTGAGAAAAGTCTTTTTTTTATGGCGATTTTCTTAAATTCAATAGCTATTTTTGTAATATGAACTATTCGGCGGAACTAAAAAAATTTGTAACCAGTCAGTATGTATATTCTGCCATCAGAATTACATTAGCAACTGTTCTGCCTTGTTTAGTCCTCGCCCACTTCGGGATTTTGAAAGAATATTTCCTTTTCCCTCTCGGAACCAGCTTTGTGGCTCTTACAGACCAACCCGGCCCTTTTATCCGAAGAAGAAATGCTCTTACTTTCGCTATATGCTGTTTTGTCTTTGTAGCGCTCATTGCCAGCCTTGTAATGAATTTCAAAGTACTGGTCATTCTGGAGGTTATTATCTTCGGGATGTTTTTTTCACTCATTGGCGTGTATGGCCAGAGACTGGCAGCGGTAGGTTCATTATCGCTTGTGGTACTCGCCATCTTTATTGATGGGCATCTTACAGGAAGTAATATCTTTAAAAGTTTATTGATTTTTGCTTCCGGCTGTATATGGTTTTTACTTATATTCCTTGTTGTAACGACCATTCGTCCTTATAAACTGGCAAGCCAGATGATTGGTGAAAATTATCTCCAGCTGGCTGATTTTTTAAAGATCAAAGCCAATTATTATCAGAAAAATCCTGATTTTAATAAGCTGACAACTCAGGTTATTGCCAAGCAGATTCAAATAAAAAATCTGCAGGAAGATACGCGGGAAACAGTTTTCAAAACCAGAACCATCGTCAATGAATCTACGACCACCAGTCGTTTACTAATGCTGATGTTCCTGAACTCGATGGACCTTCATGAAAAACTGATGACTTCTGAAAGTGATTATCAAAAGCTGCAGCAGAGCTTTGAAGACAGTATGATCCTGGTTAATATCCATGATTATCTAAACCTTTTGGCTGAAGAGATCACCAATATCGGAATTGCCCTTCAAAGTGGTACCAGAGCAAAGCCGATGTTTAATCTGGAACAGGAATTAAAAAGCTTAAATTATAATTATTTCGAACTTAGAAATAAGCAGCTTTCGCCGGACAATCTGGAAAATTTCATGATCCTGCGCCAGATCCTGATGCGTATCTATGAGATCACAAAGGAAATCAACGAGATCTATAAAGTATTTTCACAGGATATCAAACTGGCGAAAAGTTTATCTACAGGGTTAGACCTTAAGAAATTTATGCCTAATGAGCCTAAGTTGAATGCCAAGGTTCTGAGAAATAATATATCATTATCATCTTCCCATTTCCGCCATGCCATAAGAATTACAACAGCTTTATTGCTGGGATATGTTTTTTCTATGTTCGATTTTCTTGGACTGGGGCACACGTATTGGATATTAATTACCATTACAGCAATCTTAAAACCAGCTTATTCCATTACTAAACAGAGAAATCTTCTCCGTCTCTATGGAACGATTGCCGGGGCAAGTATTGCGTATGCGATTCTACATTTTATACATATTAACGGGGTTTTATTTGCGATTCTCCTTATCAGTATGATTATGTGCTTCAGCTTTTTGAAAGGACGATATTTTTGGGCAGTTTTATTCATGACCATCTATGTTTTCCTGACTTTTAATTTTTTAAACCCCGGGAAAGTCAATATTATTTTTAAAGACAGAATCCTGGATACTGCCATTGCCGGAATTATTGCCTTTGCAGTATCCTATATTGTGCTGCCGGTGTGGGAACACACCCAAAACCTGGATCTGATGAAAAAGTCTGCCGCTGACAACCTTATCTATTTCCAGAGTGTAATTTCTAAATTCTTAGAAGGAAATTTCGATCTTGAAGATTATAAGGTAAAACGAAAAAATGCCATTATTTCTTTGGCTAATCTTTCCGATAATTTCCAGAGAATGATTTCTGATCCTAAAAATCAGCAGAAAAAACTGGAAGTAGTACACCAATTTGTGGCTACATCACATCTGATTACGGCCTATACCGCTTCCCTGTCTCAATACTCCAAAAGTAATGAGCAATACCCTGAAATAGATGCTGAAAGCTGGAGCAGAAAGATTGAGGCCGAAATGCAGCAAACCTCTACCCTTCTCAACGGAAACGATGTTAACGAAACACTGAAACGGGAAAGCCGTCTCGAGCCGGAAGATTCTTCCATTGAAGATATGCTTCTGAAAAGAAAAACCGAGATTGAGGAAAATGAAATTGTAGACCGAAGAGACCCTGATAAAATATCACATTTAACAGAGCTTAAAAATATCCATGATATCCTGGAGCTGATCTATGATGTAGCAAAAGAACAGAGAAAAGTAATCGAAAAATATAAAAACGAAACAGAATCTATTGCTACTCCTCCACAATCGTAAAACAGTAATCGTCAAAGAATTCTACTCTGGCTTTGAACTCATCTGAAAACTGATCATCATATACACGGCAGCTTATTTTATGAAGATGCTTCAGCCCGAATGGCTTTACTTCATAGTTTTTCTTTAAAGACCAGTATTTTGAGTGGTGGATCTTGTACATACTTTCCTTCACACTCCATATAATAGTGTAAAAAGTATCCGCTTTATCTTCAGGAATAAATCCACGCTCATTTTCATAGGTAAATTTATCAATCACCCTTAAAATCTTAGGGTTGAATTTTTCAATATCAATTCCTATTTTATTTTTGGAAATAGCAATCGCCGCAAAAGGAAAAGAATGCGTAATAGAAATTTCCGCATCGTAGGGAGAAAGAAAAGGTTCCCTTTCTTTATATAAAATTTTAGAATCCGGTTTCAATCCTTTCAGGAGCTTGCGAACCATCAGGACTTCCAGTAGTTTTTTAGGATGATAATCTTTTACCTTTTCGGCATTTTCCGGCTCCAGAAGTTCATTGATATCAAGTTCTTCACTTTCATCGTACTTCCAAACCAAAATTGTGGCATTATCATCTGAAAAATCTCTGTAGAGGGGCATTCTTTTTTTATTGGACAAAAATAGTGAAAAAAGCTTGAAGATGGGAGCTGGAGGATGGAAGTTACTATTCGTGGTAAAAATAATTTTCAGACCAGATAAAAGAAATTGTTGGTAAAAAAGGCTAAGGAAAGGAAGCTGAGAGCGGGAAGATGGAAGTTACTATTCGTGGTAAAAATAATTTTCAGACTTTATAAAGGTAATTCGTTGATGAAAAAGCAAACTCTTTGTTTCCTTAATCTTTACAAACCTCCAGCTCCCTGCTCCTAGCTTAATTATTTAGCCCGATGGTTCACATCATTTCTGTGCTCTACAATTTCCAGATTAGCATCTACAAAATAAGCACTTCCAAATCCGTTTACATAAGAACCTTTTACCGGTTGAAGAGCAATCAAAATAAAATCTCCCATTTCGGAAATTACCTCTACTACTTTACCGTGTGTTTTTCTAAGTTTTGCAACTACAGTATTCCCTATTTTAGAATCTCTTTCAATCTGAGAAGTGACTGCTTCAATGGTCAGGCGTTCGCGGGCATAGATTTGTTTAGTCGCCGATTCATCTTTAATAAACATAATAGATGTTTTTCTTCCGTCTGCAAGATTTTTGGTATGTTTTGCCATGAAAGATACCAGAATATAAAAAGTATGATCTACCTGTACAAAAGGAGCGTAGCTTGAATTAGGGTTTCCTTCGGCATCAACAGTAGCAAGAATTACACTTTTTGAAGCGTTAATCAGTTCCTGTACTTTTGGAGCAACAGGTTTGATTTTCTTTTCTGTATGGATTTGATTCATAATATATTTGTTTATCAGCTAAAATTAATTATTTATATTAAGACTAAATAATATTAAATCATGTTTAATCTCATAAAACTGAACTTGGTTTGTCATTTTTATATCTTAATTATTAATTGTAATTTTGCATTTCGTTATCAATTGAATTTAAAACTATTCATTACATATGAGTACTACAACACAATACATTCCTTATAAAGTTAAGGACATCTCCCTAGCAGAATGGGGTAGAAAAGAAATTACCCTTGCAGAAGCAGAAATGCCAGGTCTGATGGCTATCCGTGAAGAATACGGACCATCTCAGCCGCTTAAAGGAGCAAGAATCGCTGGATGTCTTCACATGACAATCCAAACGGCTGTGCTTATCGAGACTCTTGTAGCTTTAGGAGCTGAAGTTACATGGTCATCTTGTAATATTTTCTCTACACAGGATCATGCTGCTGCTGCTATTGCTGCTGCAGGAATTCCGGTGTATGCGTGGAAAGGATTAAATGAAGAGGAATTTGACTGGTGTATTGAGCAGACTTTATTCTTCGGTGAAGACAGAAAGCCATTAAACATGATCCTTGATGATGGTGGAGATTTAACAAACATGGTTTTTGATAAATATCCTGAATTCACAAAAGATATCAAAGGGCTTTCTGAAGAAACCACTACAGGAGTACACAGACTATATGAAAGAATGAAGAATGGAACTTTGGTAATGCCTGCAATCAACGTAAATGATTCAGTTACTAAATCTAAATTCGACAATAAATACGGATGTAAAGAATCTGCTGTAGATGCAGTAAGAAGAGCTACAGACGTAATGTTAGCAGGAAAAAGAGTGGTAGTTTGCGGTTATGGAGACGTAGGTAAAGGTACTGCTGCTTCATTCAGAGGAGCTGGTTCTATCGTTACCGTTACGGAAATTGACCCAATCTGTGCACTTCAGGCTGCTATGGACGGATATGAAGTAAAAAGACTGGATACTGTAGTAGACAATGCTGATATCATCATCACTACAACAGGTAACTTCAATATCGTAAGAGGAGAGCATTTCCTTAAAATGAAAGATAAAGCGATCGTTTGTAATATCGGTCACTTCGATAATGAAATCGATATGGCATGGTTAAACAAAAACTACGGTCATACTAAATCCGAAGTAAAGCCTCAGGTTGATATCTATACCATCGAAGGAAAAGAAGTGATCATCCTTGCAGAAGGTAGATTGGTAAACTTAGGATGTGCTACAGGTCACCCAAGTTTCGTAATGTCTAACTCTTTCTCTAACCAGACATTGGCTCAGATCGAATTATGGAACAACTCTGCTGCTTACAAAAACGAGGTATATATGCTTCCTAAGCACCTTGACGAAAAAGTAGCTGCTTTACACCTTAAGAAATTAAGCGTAGAGCTTGAAACTCTTTCTCCTGAGCAGGCTGAGTACATCGGAGTAGACGTAAAAGGGCCATTCAAGCCTGAATACTACAGATACTAAGATCTTAATAAAACATGATATGATCCCGCTATTGGTAAGATAGTGGGATTTTTTTATGCAATACCATAGCGCATTCCTTATTTTTGCTCACTAAAAAAAACATGAAAAAAATATTATTTCTAGGATTAATGGGATCTGTTGCATTCTTTAACAGCTGCAACAGCAGTAATGACGATACGGTAAATGAACCTACTGAGAAAAAATTATTATTAAGTAAAATCACTATAGTTTACTATGACAACCCATCTCAGCCACAGACCAGTATAGAAAACCTTGAATACAATAGCCAGGGAGAACTCATAAAAACGATATCCGCATCAGGAAGTTCTACAGTTGAATACAGTAACGGAAAACCCGTCAAGATCAATTACTACACTAACAATCAGACGCTGGAATATTATTCAGTTTTTAATTATAATGGAGATCAGCTGGCAAACGTTAAAGCAATTTATCCAAATCCAGCCAATAACAGAACCGTTACCTATACCTATAATGCAAATGGACAGGTTGCTTCTTCTTCCCTTTGTCAGTCACCGGATTGCTCCAATCCAATGATTGATACTTATACCTATAATGGAAACAATATTTCATCAGAAACTTCAGAAACCGGAGGTTCCTTCGGTACTAGAATCGACTTCTCTTATGATGATAAACTAAACCCATATACGAATCTCAACAAATATCTTAGAATTACGATGAGAGGGGCTTATGTTATAAGCAAAAATAATTATTTGATAGAAAAAATAAGTTACAAAAGTAATGGCGTTTGGATACAAAATCAAACCAGAACTTCCACCATACAATACAACAGCGCAGGCTTACCTATTCAGGTCATTTCAAAAGAAGCCAACGGAAACCTTTCAGCTCAATATAACTACGAATATATCACTCAATAAAACAAAGCTCTCCAGAAATTGGAGAGTTTTTTTATGAGCTGATCCCGCTATCCGCTCATACTCCTCACGCAAGCACTGTCATTCAATAGGAACGGGCTTTAGCCGTTTACAGTAAATAAAAATAACATCCATTGGCTTTAGCCCAAACATAAACCTACTTCATACAGTTATTCCGGGTTTTCCCCTATATTTCCCCTTTATTAGAGCTGTATTTACAAAAAATGAATATCTTAGCCCTCTTAAATAAAACATTAAACTATGAAAAAACAAAGAGTATCGAATGCATTCGTTGCTGCTTCATGGGTAGCTTTGGGAGCAGGAATGATTGGCTTTATTGTTGGTCTTGCAAGAGCAGAAATGCTGCTGAATGAGAAGGGATATTATTTCACCATCCTTCTTTATGGTTTATTTGCCGTGGTTTCGTTGCAGAAAGCAGTACGTGATAGATTAGAAAACATTCAGGTGACAGACATTTACTATGGAATCTGCTGGTTTGCCACGTTATCATCTATCGTACTACTGGCCATAGGGCTTTGGAATGCCACCATCCTTCCAAGTGAAAAAGGTTTTTATGCCTTTGCCTTTTTACTCGCTCTCTTCGGAGCCATCGCAGTCCAGAAAAACACCCGTGATAACATGCTTCAGGAATAAAAAGAGGCTGTCCGAAAAGTTTGGACAGCCTCAATTTTTGCTGATTTTATTCGTACCCTTCAGGAGGCATATTCAAATATTCTATTATCAAGAGATGTATCTGACTTTTAGGACAGGACATTTAAAAATAAACTATTTATCAAAATGATTGGGATGCTGAGCTTTAATATTATCCACAGTTCCCAGTACTTTATCTTTTAAAGAATCCTGATATTTCTGAAGTTTTGCTGCTACTTCTTCATTGCCGCTTCCTAAAATTTTCGCTGCTAAAATCCCTGCATTCAGGGCACCGTTCAAGGCTACGGTAGCTACCGGAATACCTCCAGGCATCTGAAGAATAGACAATACAGAATCCCATCCGTCTATAGAATTACTGGACAAGATCGGAACTCCGATTACCGGAAGCGTAGTACAGCTCGCTACCATTCCCGGAAGGTGGGCCGCTCCTCCTGCTCCTGCTACAATTACCTTTAAACCTCTTTCCTGAGCAGTCTTTGCATAATCGAACATTCTTTCAGGTGTTCTGTGCGCCGAAACTACCGTTAATTCATAAGGGATATCAAGGCTTTTAAGAAAATTTGCAGCCTGTTCCATGATCGGCAGATCACTCTGACTGCCCATAATAATTCCTACCATCTTCAATTTTATTAGATGTTCAAAGATAAAAAATAAAGGTGGAAGTTGGAAGAAGGAGGCGGGAAGTTCTTTAAACTCCCTATACTATCTTCATTTTATTCTATCTGTATCAGTAAAAAACAAAGCAACTGTACCCATCATAATTATTTTAAAACGGCTAATTTTGTTGGTTACACTACTTAATATACATTGAAAGATTATAAACTTATTTTTGCTGTTCTTACCGTTGCTATCGTCTGGGGAACTACTTTTTTAGCTATTCGTGTTGCTGTGGAAACAATTCCTGCATGGTTTGTAGCCGGAATCCGACAGTTTCTGGCTTCCGTTATTATGCTTATTGTTCTTCTCTCGAGAAAAGAATTCAAGTGGATTGGCTGGAAAAGTTTAGGATACCAGATTATTTTTGCTTCCCTGATGCTGGTAGTAGCGAATGGTATGACTACCGTGGCTGAAGAAAGTGTTTCGAGCAGTCTTGCCTCATTGATCAGTGCGTGTTCTCCTATTCTTGTGTTTCTAGGAAGCGTGGCTGTAGGATTGCAGAAATTTAGTTTGCGGGCGCTTATTGGCGTTCTGCTTTGTTTCAGCGGGATTCTTTTTATTTTTTGGGACGGGCTTAAAGATCTTGCCAACCCAGATTACAGAATGGGAATGATCTTCCTTTTCTGCGCCATTGCAGGCTGGGCCTCGGGAACTATTTTCACCAAGAAATTAAACATCCAAAGCGGAAATATTACATTGAATCTGTTCTATCAGTTCCTGTTTGCAGGAGTAGTTCAGGTTATTTTTGCGTTTCTGTTTTCTGAAAATTACAACTTCGGAAACTGGACAATCAAAAGTATTTCAGCGATGTTATACCTTGCTGTTTTCGGTTCTGTAGCAGCTTTTTTCGCCTTTCATTATGCACTGACGAAAATTTCACCGGTTCAGGTTTCTATCCTCGCTTATATCAACACTATTATTGCCATATTTCTAGGCTGGCTGATTATGGATGAAAAAGTAACGTTTAAATTTATTCTTGCAGCTGTCATGATTATCTGTGGAGTTTTCATTATTAATTACAAACCGGAGATGTTCAAAAGACAAAGAATTGAATCTTAAAACAGAAAATAATATCAAATTATCTTACCCTATCTATTCAACTGTTTTCTAACTTATTAAATATAATTAAAATCAGATCTGTTCCTGTTGGGTTTTGTATTTCCTTCATTTTCCTTATATTGTATACTCCAACCGATACAATATGCTGAAAAACACATTTTTTTTATTGCTGGCTGCCTCTTTTCTATTGGTAAGCTGTAATTACAAAGAGAAGGAAAAGAACCTGACAGACAGGGAAAAACAATTATTAGAAAAAGAAAAAGTATTCGCAAAAAAAGAATCCGAATATCAGTCGCTTCTGAAAATGAGAGACAGTATTTTTGCGAAAAAAGATTCTGTAGTGATTGCTGCTGCATGGCCCACGGAAATTTCCGGCCCATGGAATGGAAAAGTAATCTGCACGGAATCCAACTGCAGTGAATATGCCGTGGGTGACCAACGTACCGATATCTGGGAATTTGATAACGATTCTACCCAGCCCATCACCAAAATCATCAACAACAATAATCTGGTTAGACTGTATACAGGCAAGTTTGAAAACAATGAGATCAGACTGTCTTTCAAAACCGATTCTACGGCCAAAAAGAATGTAGAAATGAGCGTTCTTCTTAATGATATTTCGGACAACAAGATCAAAGGAACAAGAACCATCACTTCTGATGGCTGTACCGCCAGATTCTCTGTTGAATTAGTACGTTCCACAAAATAAACACTTATGATTTTACTGAGTATACACAACCTGAGTCTTCCTATAGAAGATCCGGTACTGAAGTTCCTGTTGGTACTGGTCATCATCCTTGCAGCACCACTGCTGCTTAATAAAATTAAAGTTCCCCATCTTTTGGGGCTTATCATCGCCGGAGCTATTATTGGTCCAAACGGATTCAATGTATTGTCCAGAGACAGCAGTATAGTAGTAACCGGAACCACCGGACTTCTTTACATTATGTTTCTGGCCGGGCTTGAAATTGATATGGGAGATTTTAAAAAGAACAAATGGAAAAGTCTCACTTTTGGTATCTATACCTTTACAGTACCTTTTGTATTGGGATATCTGGGAGGATATTATCTTTTACATTTCTCCATGCTGACCTCCATTCTGTTTGCCAGTCTTTTTTCGTCTCACACGCTTATCGCTTACCCATTGGTGAGTAAGTTGGGAATTGCGAAAAATAAAGCGGTTAATATCACCGTTGGGGGTACAATGATCACAGATATTCTTGCCTTATTGGTACTTGCTGTGATTGTAGGAATGTCCCAGGGTGATGTAGGAACAGAGTTTTGGGTTAAATTATTGGTCTCTTTTGTGGTCTTTGCCCTGATTGTACTCATTGTTTTCCCTATTATTGGCCGTTGGTTTTTTAAAAGAGTGGATGATAAAATCTCACAGTATATTTTTGTACTGGTTATGATTTATCTGGCGGCTATGCTGGCTGAACTGGCTGGTGTAGAAGCTATCATCGGAGCATTCTTTGCCGGATTGGCTCTGAACAGACTTATTCCTCACACTTCTTCATTGATGAACAGGGTTGAGTTTGTAGGAAATGCCATATTCATCCCGTTCTTTTTGATCAGTGTAGGAATGCTGATTGATTTTAAAGTGTTCTTCAAAAGCTGGGAAACCCTCGAAGTAGCAGGAATTATGTTAGTAGCCTCTATCGGAGGGAAGTATCTTTCTGCTGTAGCCACTCAAAAAACATTCAGGCTGACCAAAGAGGAAGGAAAACTGATCTTCGGATTAAGCTCCGCTTCTGCAGCGGCAACACTGGCTTCTGTAATGGTAGGTTACAACATCATCCTTTCTGAAACCGAAACCGGAGAGCCGGTAAGATTATTAAATGAACATGTTCTGAATGGAAGTATTTTACTGATCCTGATTTCCTGTACCATCTCCTCTTTCATTTCTATGGCCAGTGCCCAGAAAATTGCGGAAAGTGACAATGAAGATACCGTTTCAGGAAATACCCATGAAGAAGAAAATATTCTCTTAGCCATCAACCACGAAGCAACTGTTGAGAGAATGGTGAATCTGGGAATTCTGATCAAAGCACATTCCAATACAGAAGATCTTTTTGCATTGAATGTCATCAACGAAGACAAAAATGAATCTTCGGTAAAGAATGCGGAGAAACTTCTTCACCAGGCAGCAGATGCAGCCGCAGCGGCAGATGTGAAACTACAGTCATTAAAAAGATATGACAATGATGTCATCAACGGAGTGAATAATGTGATTAAAGAACAGAAAATCACCGATCTCATTATTGGCCTGGAGGACGAAAAAGGGTTTTCTCCTTCTTTTGTATACAATCTTTACAACGGTTATCTGCAGAATGATGATGTGAATGTACTGGTTTACCATGCTGCACAACCGCTTTCCACCATTAAAAAATATGCAGTGATGATTCCCGAAAATGCTCATCAGGAAGCAGGGTTCTTCCATGCATTGCTAAGGGTGTGGAATATTGCCAGAAATTCTGGAGCCACAGTAGTTTTTTATGCTCCTGAAAACATCATTGATATTCTTCAGAAAATCATTAAAAAAGCCAATATAGAAGCAGAATTCATTATCATGAGCACATGGCAGGATGGTGAAAGAACTGCTGCCCAGCTGAAAGATGATGAAGCCTTGATTATTCTGATGGCAAAACGTGGCATGAAATCCTACATTCCAAGAATGAGACTGATCCCTGAACTGTTGAACAGAAACCTGAAAGACAATAATTACCTTCTTATTTTCCCTTTCTCAGAATACGACAAAAACAGTCCGGAAATACGTTCCGTAGGAAATCACGGAGATTTTGTGGAGATTGGAAATGTGATTCAGAAGATTTTTAAATAAGAGGATGGAAGCTGAAAGAGGGATGATGGAGGTTATCGATGGACGAATAATCATTTTTTTCATCAATAAACAAAATAATCAATAGCGTTGGGCTTTAGCCCGATGTGACCATAGAAATAAAATTGGCTTTAGCCGAAACCTAAAATTAAGTTTTGGCTAAAGCCATTTGAATTGATAATCATTTGTAAACGGGCTAAAGCCCGTTCCTATTGAATAATCTCATAACAAAAAAGGAAGCTGTTTTAAAGATAACAGCTCCCTTTTATATGTTTTAATTGGCTTATTCAGCAATTACTCTCACCATTCCTTTCACCTGTACAAGCTTTTCCATAAGCTCTTCCCTGGAATCTGCAAGAACGTTGATGTGTCCCATTTTTCTTCCCGGTTTGGTTTCTGTTTTACCGTATAAATGGATGTACGTTTCAGGAAGTTTAAGAACATCTTCCATTCCTTCATACACTACTTTTCCAGCGTATCCCTCTGCTCCAACCAAATTCAGCATTCCACTGTAAGTGATGGCGTCTGTATCAGCTAAAGGTAAGTTTTTCACCACACGGTACATCTGCTCAAATTGCGAATTAGTATTTCCTTCCTGACTCTGATGTCCTGAATTGTGCAGCCTTGGAGCAGTTTCATTCACCCATACTTTTCCTTCTTTATCAAGGAATAATTCGATAGCAAACAATCCTGGTGAGTTCACAGCCGCCAGAAATTTCTCTGTAATAGAATCAATCTGGTTCTGAACATCTTCTGTCAGAAGAACCGGACATACATTAAAGTCTAAAAGATTCAGCTTTGGATCAGCTACCATTTCCGTTACCGGGAAAATATTGGTTTCTCCTTTTTCATTTCTTGCAACAATGACAGAAAGCTCTTTTTCAATGTCTACAAGACTTTCAATAACAGAAGCTTCAGTCCATAGATGCTGATAATCTTCTTCCGTTTTAATTACCTGCACTCCTTTTCCATCATATCCTCCTGTATTCATCTTCTGAACAAATGGCAGTGGCATGATGATCTTCTCATCACTGTTCCACACCACCTGAAATTCCGGACTTGGAATATCATGAGCTTTATAAAATTCTTTCTGAAGGATCTTTTGCTGGATTGTCTTGATAATATTGGCATTAGGAACTACTTTTATTCCCTGCTTTTCAAGTTCTGCCAATGCGTCAGCATTTACGTGTTCTATTTCAATGGTTACAACATCTTTATCTTTTCCGAAGTTCAGAACCGTTTCATAATCATTGAAATTTCCCTGTGTAAAATATGAGATATTATGACATGGAGCATCAGATGCCGGATCCAGCGTATAAAACTCATCATCATACTTCAATGCACTTTGTATTAACATTCTTCCCAGCTGTCCGCCTCCCAGAATTCCTATTTTCATTTTTTATTTTTATTAGATTTACGCTTATTGAATTTTATCGATTTTTAAATAGCCAAGCCCCATCGGGTTCTCCTGATTTTCTTCATCAGACTTTTGAAGGACGATAGAATACTTTTCTTTCATAGAAGCAGGAAGGATATCACTTACATTGAAAATATCATCAATATCCACTCCATGTTTATCATCAATATGACTTACGGCGCCTTCAAATCCCATTGTCTGATAAAATTCGGTTGCTTTTGCTCTTTTTACAATTTCTCCCATAGACTGCCCTACCATCAAGTGCTGCTCATGAAATTCTTCAAAAAAACCAGGTTTGTAACCGCCTAAATTCAGAAAAAACAACTGATCTTCCGAAGATTTTTCTCCTTTTTCTACAATCTCCACTTTGTATCCATCTGCAAATCTCACTTCCTGATAACAGTCCAGATGAATTTTTCCTTCAGCTTCCTTCCAAAATTCTTTCATATCAGGAACCAGATCTTTAAGAGTCTCCGCTATTCCGAAGAAAACATCGTGCTGTTCTATATTTCTTCCTTCAGGTGTTGCCCCCAGGATGATATAAAATAATTTCAACTCATTTTTCATGCATGCAAAAATACGTTAAATTTATCTTTTTCAAATATTTGGCAGACTACCACAATAATTTTATATTTGTAATATTATTTGTAGTATGTCAGAAGTCATCATACTCTTCCTTGGCGCAATTTCTGCGGGTCTTTTAGGTTCGCTTACAGGTTTAGGAGGAGGAGTTATTATCATTCCTTTATTAACGCTAGGTTTTGGCGTTCCAATGCATTATGCTATTGGTGCTTCACTTATTTCTGTAATCGGAACTTCTTCCGGTGCAGCAGTAGCTTTCGTAAAAGAAGGTTTTACCAATATGAGAATCGGAATGTTTCTCGAAATAGCCACCACAGCAGGAGCTATTATTGGTGCCCTGGTTTCCGGAATACTTAGCCCCAATACAATCGGAATTATTTTCGCAAGCATTCTTCTTCTAACGGTTATTTTAAATCTAAAAGGAAAGCCTGATCACCAGGAACCTTTAGTAAAAGGAAGTTTAGAAGAAAAGCTGAAATTATACGGAACATTTCCTGATAAAGGAGTATTGAAAAGCTATTCTGCAAGAAATACAGTTCCCGGATTTTTGATGATGATGTTTGCGGGAGCAATGTCCGGACTTCTAGGAATTGGTTCCGGTGCATTGAAAGTTTTGGCGATGGACAATATGATGAAGCTTCCTTTCAAAGTTTCTACAACTACCAGTAATTTCATGATCGGAGTAACGGCAGTAGCCAGTGCCCTGATCTACTTCCAGAGAGGTGAAATCATCCCGGTAATTGTAGCTCCCGTATTGATAGGAGTTGTCATCGGAAGTTTTATAGGTTCAAAAACGCTGATGGTATCGAAGACCAAAAAATTAAAAATATTTTTTGCCATTGTGATTACCATTCTTTCTATTTACATGATGTATAACGGGATCAACAAAAGCTTCAGATAATGAAAAAGAATTTTACAGATGTTGATCTGAACCGTTCGGTAGGAAACCTTCTGAGACTGGGGGTTATTCTGTCTGTGGCTACATCACTGATTGGTTTTGTCAAGTTATTTTTTGAGGGTTTTAAAATGCCTGAAAAATATACCAGCCTTGTGGTAGGAACTTCTTCTGAAAAGGTTTGGGGTCATTTCTGGGACTCTTTATGTAAAGGAGAAGGTACGGCTATTATTCAGCTGGGTATTCTTTTGTTGATTTTTACTCCTCTGATGAGAATTATTTTTGCTTTAATAGGCTATTTAAAAGAAAAAGACTACGTTTATGTAGTCATTTCTTCCATTGTTTTAGCGATTATGGCAGTGAGTTTCTTTGCAGGGTACGCCCACTAATTTTTCACATTTCATAAAACTCTAACGGCAGCTGGTCCGGATCCTGGGTAAAGAAAAATTCTTTTCCGGTGAATTCATCGATTCGGATTTCTTCACAGTTTAACCCTTTTCCTATGAGTTCATTTCGCTTTTCCGAAACATTTTCTACAGAAAAAGCGAGATGCCTTAAGCCGCATGCTTCGGGACGTGACGGACGCTGTGGAGGATTAGGGAAGGAAAACAGCTCAATCACATAATGATCTCCTATGGCCAGATCAAGTTTATAAGACTGTCTTTCCTCTCTGTATACTTCACGGATGATATTCAGATCTAAAATTTCCGTGTAAAATGCCTTCGAAACGGCATAATCTGAACAGATGATGGCGATATGATGAATCTTCATTTTTTCTGATTTTAAACTACTTTTTAATTTTACTGCTGTATTTCTTTACAGTTATCTTTTCTTCTTGTATCAATAATATACTGAATTTTCCATTCGGTATTCTGTTTTACGAGCTGAAAACTATTAGCCCCGCAATGGGATAATTTTCCCTTTATATAAAAAGAATAAGGAGTAAATACACTGGCCAGATTTCCATCCGTATGAATGGCTTCTATAATAATCCTTTCATCCAGATCTCCTTTTGTAAATTTTGAAACCGAAGCAACAAAATCCTGTATGTTGTCACTTTTTACAGTACCATCCTTCGTAATGGTCTGCAGCACTGCATTCTCTGTAAAAGCGGATTTTACCAACTCAGAGTCTGCATTTTTCATACCAAGGAACAGGTTTCGGATAGGTTTTTCAATATCTTTATTCTGCTGGCCGAAACACGAAATACTGATCAGAACAAGAAATAAAATTATTTTATTCATAGTATAGATTTATATAATTAAAAATAGATAAAATAAAATTTAAATTGATTAACAAATTTTAAAATTCATTTTCCTTAAATTGTAACCCAATTATTTCAGAGATTTTATATGTGGATTATTTACCTGACTCTGGCCATAGTTCTTCTGGTCATGACTATATTACCAAAAATACAGCATTCTCACTGGATATTCAGAGTTCCTGAATTTGCTAAAATACAGGTCACCTACCTTATATTCTTTACCTTTCTATTAGGTTTCTTCACAAATTCTACAGAATATTTCTGGTATTATCAGGGTCTTCTGCTGGTTATGTTTATTTATCATGGTCAAACATTGATCAGATACACCCATTTCTATCCTGTAAAAAAACACAGACAGCGTCACAGGTCTTCTGATAAACTGCATTTTATTTCCGCCAATGTGTATCAGTTCAATAAAGAGTATGAGAAATTCATCGGACTTGTCAAAAAACATAATCCTGATTTTTTCATGACCATGGAAAGCAATGGAGATTGGGAAAAAGCAATGACACCTTTAGAAAAAGAATATTCCTACCAGCACAAAGTGACTCTTGAAAATACCTATGGGATGCATTTTTATTCAAAAGTTGAGATTAAGGAAGCGAAAACCCATTATTTTGTAGCTGATGATATTCCGAGCATTGAGATCCATATGAAAACTGCTGATGGCTTTTCTTTTGTTTTCTTCGGGGTTCATCCGCCGCCGCCAAGTCCTACGGAGGAAGAAACATCAAAGGAAAGAGATGGCGATCTTTTAAGTACCGCCAAGCGTGTAAAAAAAATCCAAAAACCGATTATTGTGGTAGGAGACTTCAATAATGTTGCATGGTCAAGATCATCTGTTCTTTTCAGAAAAACCAGTCACCTCATAGATCCGAGAATCGGGCACTCTTTTGTTTCTACATTTCATGCAAAATACCGTCTTTTAAGGTTTCCTATCGATCTGATGTTTCACAGTGAAGATATTTTTATTCAAAAGCTGAAGACATTGGAGAATTTTGGATCAGACCACCTTCCGGTATACTGCGAGTTTTTCATAGATCATCACAATGATGAACAGGAAGAGCTTATAGAAACAGCAACTGCTGAAGAAAAAGCAGAGGCTGAAGTCATGATAGAGGAAGGAAAGAAAGAAGATGGGGAACGGGAAACGGTGGTCACTGAGGATTAAAAAAGTGGGCTAAAAAGCCCACCTCTATTGAATATTTTTTAATTCTAAAATCTCATCACATCCTTCACTACTCCATTTTTCTGAGTGTGCTGTAATAATTCTTTTTCTATGAATGCTTTGATCTGTTCCTCAGAACCATTGCCTGGAAACAGAAGGTGAACATTCGCTCCGGCATCCAGCGTAAAGAATAAAGGAAGACCGGTTTCTCTTCTGAAATCCCATATCTTATTGATAACTTCCAAAGTGCCTGTTTTCATAAGGATAAAAGCAGGATCACTCATCATCATCATCGCATGCAGTGTAAGCGCTTCATGTTCTACCAGCTTTATAAAGCTTTCCATGTCACCGTTTTCCAGAATTTCTTTCATCGGGACAAAGTTTTCCCTTGCTTCCTGGAATCTTCTATCCGCATAAGGATTGGTATTCATCAAACCGTGTCCTACCGTTGAAGAAACACTCTTCTGTCCTTCATGAATTAACAGCACCCAATCATTAAAGTTTTTGAAGACTTCATGAATTTCTGCGTCAGGATATTGTACTCCGAACAAATCTGAGCTTCCGGCTACCTCATCCGTTTTTCCCCACACCACAAGACCGTTATATAAGCTTCTGCATGCACTTCCACTTCCTAATCTTGCTAAGAATGAAGCTTTTCTCAATGACTCTTCTTCAGATGTTTTTTCTGTAAATGAAGCATCTAAAGCCATCAGGCATTTTGCAATGGCTCCAAATCCTGAAGCTGAACTTGCAATTCCGGAACTATGTGGGAATGTATTCTCTGTTCTGATCACATATCTCCCTTTTAAAACCCATGGAAGATACTGCTCTATATTTCTGAAATATTTTTCAATTTTTTCGGCAAACTTCGCTTCTTCGTTTCCAGCCAGGAAAGTCTGTACTGAAAAAGGCTCGTTCGCTGTAAATTCCATTGACGTATTGGTCTTGCAATGGTTTAAAGTATAACTGATGCTTGGATTAGCAGGAATCTGATCAGCATATTTTCCCCAGTATTTGATCAGGGCAATATTGGACGGACAGCTTTCTGAAACCGTTTGGGTATGAATGGTGAAATTTTCTTTTCCTATAAAATCTTGTGTCGTCATAGTTTAATTTAAGTCATTATTTTGAACCATCTCGTCAAAAATTCTTTGAATTTTCGCCACTCCTCCAAGGGAGGCAAATTTTCACATCTCCAGTTGTAATTGATGTGAAAAAAAGAGTTCAAAAAAATTTTAGTACATCTTCTCTATAATATCTGCGTATTTTTTAATCACTACATTTCTTTTGACTTTCAAGGTAGGAGTAATTTCTCCGGTATTGATATCAAATTCGGCAGGCATTAAGGTGAATTTCTTCACTTTTTCATAGTCTGCAAGATGGTTTTGTAATTCTTTAATTTTCTCTTTATAAAGATGAATTATCTTTTCATTTTTTACCGCCTCTTCCCAATTGGTAAAAGGAATATTATTTTTCTTAATATAATCCTGTAAGAATTCGAAATTAGGAACAATCAACGCTGAAACAAACTGTCTTCCTTCTGCAACCAGCATAATCTGCTGGATAAAATTATTGTTGGTCAGAAGATTTTCAATCTGTTGCGGAGCAATGTATTTTCCGTTGGAAGTTTTCATCAGATCTTTGATTCTGTCCGTAATGATCAGGTTTCCTTTATCATCAAATTTTCCTGCATCACCGGTTTTGAACCATCCGTCATCTGTGAATACTTTCTCGGTTTCTTCAGGCTTGTTGTAATAGCCTTTCATGATTCCGTTGCCTCTGGCCTGGATTTCATCATTTTCTCCGATACGCATTTCTACTCCCGGAAGTGGTTTTCCACTCGTACCATGTTCAAAGTGAGTGAGAGGGAAAAGCGTCAATGTTGCCGTAGTTTCCGTTAGCCCATATCCTACTGTTACATGAATTCCCACTGATTCAAAGAAACGGGTAACTTCCGGCGACAAAGAAGCTCCACCACAAGGCAGGAACCAAAGTCTTCCACCCATTTTATTTTTAATTTTACTGAAAACCAACATATCAGCTACAGATTCTTTGAATTTTAATCCAAAAGGTACCGGTCTTTCATTTCTTCTTAATTCTGCGGTTTCCCATCCGGTTTTAATCGCCCAGTCAAAAATCTTTTTCTTCAATGATGAACCTTCTTCCGCTTTTTCAAGAACTCCGGCATATACTTTCTGGAAAAATCTCGGTACGGCACACATGGCAGTAGGTTTTACTTCTTCCAGTGCTTTGGCTACATTTTTAGGATCTTCAAGGAAATACACACGGGCACCACCGTATAAACAAAGTAAACTCCAGCTTCTTTCAAAAACGTGGCTTAAGGGTAAAAATGCCAGTGAAAGTTCTTCTTCAAAGTTTTTAAACTTAAAAAACTCAAAGTGTGAGTCGAATGCTTTGATAAAATTCCCATGGGTAAGCATTACTCCTTTTGGAATTCCGGTAGTTCCGGAAGTATAGATCAATGTGGCTGTATCATCATTTTCTTTTTTACAGATCTCAAGTTCTGATGAAGCTTTTGCGATAAAATCTTCAAGATAAAAACTGTTAAATTCTTTCTTGATCCACACTGCTTTTTTGGAAACAATAATGGTTTCCAGATTGTTTTCTTCTTTATGTAAAAACTCAAGACAGGCATCATACTGCATTTGATTTCCTACTAAAACAGCCTTCGCTCCGGAATCGTTGATGATATGTTCTGCCTGCTCAGCATTATTGGTAGAATAAACAGGTACCGTGACAGCACCAATCGCCAAAGAAGCCAGATCCATAATCATCCATTCCGATGAATTGTCTGAATAAATAGCGACTCTGTCATTCTCCTGAACTCCGGATTCTTTTAAAGCATTGGCCGTTTTAAAAATAATCTCACTGAATTTTTTCCAGCTCAGCTCTTTCCATGCTGCATCTTTCTTTTTAAATCCGATAGCTGCTTTTATGGGATGTTTTTCTACATTTTTAAGGATAATTGCCTCTGCAAGGTTCATTTCTTCAGCTTTTTGTCGTTAATATAATTATTCAGGTGAAAGTCTATACTTTCTTTTACAGGGATAAACTGATAGTTTAGTTTTTCTCTGACTTTGTGATTGGAAATGGTGTTGAATGAAGAAATGGCCTCGATATTTGATCGGGTAACCATTTTCAGTTTTGGAATGAGCCATCCGAAAAGCATATTGGCAACTCTTCCGATATTGAGTACAGATTGTGAAAGAATTCTGGCATCTTTAAGTCCCAATCGTGTTCTTACCTGTTTGGCAAGGTCTGCATACCTGTTGTTTTCAGCGACAATAATAAAACGTTCTCCGAAAAGATTATTTTCCATTAATCCAATGGCGGTATTGGCTACATCTCTTACATCAACGTAGGCAGAACCTCCTGAAAAGGTAAAACTATTGTCTTCAAAGGTTGAGAAAAGCTCACCGCTGCTTTGACTCCAGTTTCCGCTTCCCACGATCATTCCTGGATTGATAATTACCACATTCAGACCTTCTGCTGAAGCTCTCCAGGCTTCCATCTCGGATAAGTGTTTGGAAATAGCGTATGCAGAATGTTCCAGTTTCGGATTAAAGTCAGATTCTTCATCAAGTTCTCCTTTTTCATTGAAATTATCCAGGACGGCAACGGAACTTACATGGAGAAATTTTTTAACGCTTGATCCTTCGCAGGCATACAAAAGATTTTCTGTACCTTTGATATTCGTACGGTACATTTCTTTTTCATCTTTTGGATGAAAACTCACTTTGGCAGCACAGTGATATACCTCATCTACACCTTGCAGTGCAGTTTGTAAGGAATCGAGGTCATCAAAATCCACGTTTACCCATTCAATTTTATTGAAAAAATCGTCTGGATTCTCCGTATAAAAGCTGTATGAATGCTTTACTTCGTTTAAATTGCTGCCCGGTCTTTTGGAAGCACGTACATTTTTCCCTCTTTTAAGAAGTTCCAGTACAATTATTCTTCCCAGAATTCCGGTAGCACCCGTTACAAAAATCATTAATTATTTTACTTGATTGCTGACTAAAATATAACAATATTTTCTATCCGGCAATTCTTCCGGATCGATAAAAATTCTTTAGAAAAACTGTTTTTGCAAATTTGCGATTTTTAAAGCATAATTCAACTTAATTTAACCAATATTATCATTCTGAATACAACAAACCGGAAAATTTTAATTTCAATAGCTCATCCAAATGAAAAGTCCTGAAAGTTGTCAATTCTTTCAGGACTTTTTTATGTTTAAAATTCTTTATTGCTTACGCCATTACTTCATTATTTCTTCTTGGAGCTTTGTCGCAGAGAACATCTGCAATACTTTTGGAAATAAGGTTTCCTTCTGTAAGATTATCCAGCCAGAAGAATTCTCCTGCTGCATTGATCTCGATAAAATAATATTCGTCTTCAGGAGAAACAATCATATCTATGGCTCCATAATCTACATTATACATATCAAGCAATTCAAGCAGTTTTGATTCCACATCTGCCGGAAGTTCTGTTCTGTTCCATTTATCTATCAGATTAACTCCGTCTTTTCTCCAGTCTACTTTGGCATCTTCAGACTGTTGGGAATCTATTTCGAATGCATACACATCTCTTCCCACGATGGTAATACGAAGCTCTTTTTTCTTCTGAATCATCTGCTGAAACTGCATAGGACAATATAATAATGAATCCAGCTCTTCCAGCTTATCCTCGCCCACAACGTTCGTAAACACTACATTTTCCACACCGTTTTCATAAATAGCAAAACCGGTTTGCATTTTGGCCACCACATTTTGATGTTTCAGTATAAATTTTCTTGCCTCATCAGGATTATTGGTAAGACAGGTTGCCGGAATGGTAAGACCTAATTTATCTGCAATTTTCAACTGTTCTTCTTTACTGTCGAGCCTTCTGTAAATACTAGGCTTTCCTAAAGAATAAGCATCCACAGATTCGAAGAAACCAAAAAGGGTATTTCTGATTTCTCCCATAGCCGCACCGTAGAACTTAGAATCCATTTCTTCTTTTAATCCTTTTCCGATATTGTAGGCTCTTCTGTACCAGATGGCAGAAATATCGTCCAAACGATGTTTCGTTTCAGGAGTTTCCAGGTAACTGATCCATTCTCCATCCTGGAAAATAGTGGACAGTTTGTTTTGTAATGGATAAACGTCTACATCAAAGCGAATGACTTCACAATTATTTTTTTCTATGTATTCTGTTACTTTTTCAATGGAAAAGTTATCTGCGGTATGGGTAATTATTAAAATTTTATTCATGGAAATTAATTCTTTTGATAAGGTTATCGGCAATTCTTTCTGCGATGGGAAATCCCAGTTCTTTCTGAAGCATTCCCCATTCTCCCTGAGGATTGACTTCAAGGAAATAATACGCCCCGTCTCTTCCTTTGATCATATCGATCGCTCCTATATAAAGTCCCATTTCTTTCATCATGGAGGTGAGATTGGCTTTAACGGATTCAGGTAATTCATATGTTTCCCAGAAATACCCTTCACGGGCTACTCTCCAATCCGCATTTTCACTGTTATTGATTTTTCCTGTGAAAAACTCACCGTCTACATACACGATTCGTAATTCGTATTCTTTGTCAATATAGGGTTGAAAAATCATCGGACAGTAAGCAATATCTGAAAGGTGTTCCAGAGACCCTTTCTCAATAATGGTAGTGGAAATCATATTTTCCCCTGACATTGTTTTTGCGGTAACTCCGTGAAGCTTCGCAATGGCTTTTCCCTGACAGTATTGATGGAAAAATGTTGTTATTTTTTCTTCATCATTAGAAAAAATGGTTTTGGGAATGGTTAAGTTATTTCTTTGTGCTATTTTCAGCTGAAAGATCTTATTTCCATCTATTTTTTTTTCATTTTCATAAGGGTTGATCCAGGGAATATCTTCTAAAGCTGTTATCAGATTATACCTCAGGCTTCCATATTCGTTGAGAAAGATTTTTTCATAATCCTGATCCAGCTCTTCGGGAGCACTGATCTTCCAGGCTTTTCTGTGCCATACGCCTTTGATATCATCAGAATGGATGGTATTTCCTGATTCGTCAGTCAATTCAAATGAATTTTCATGAATACTGATTTTCTGAAGATGATTCAGGCGGTCAGAATTCAGTCTGAAAAAGGGAATATTTTTAGAGGTAAGATATTCGAAAAAGAGATCAATATTATAAAAATCCTGTGAGTGGGTGATGCAGAGAATCATTGGCCGGTTGTATTAAAAAGGGAAACTTAATGTCTAAGTTTCCCCTACTATTTTACTTAATATTCTTTCTGATCTTACAGTGGAACATTGATTGTATCATCATCACCGTCAGAAGGATATTTCAGCGTGTGCATCATATCGTCTTTTGGAGAAGTTACTGTATCTATTGCCGGTTTTGTGATCAAATCTCTTTCAGCAAGTGTGACATCACTTCCTCCTTTTACCGTTTCCGGGTCTTTTACCTGTTTTTCTAAGAATGATGCGAAAAACGGCTTCTTTTTTGAGTTGTTGCTTTTCATAATGTTTTAGTTTTGGTTTGATATATAATTAAGCTTAAGCTGTAGTATATTAAACATCTAAAACATCCTCATCTCCGTCAGAAGGATATTTCATGGTTACATTATCATTATCAGGCTTTGTAACATTATCCTTAAGAGGAGTAGTAATCTGATCCTGCAGAGATGTAGTAATCTGGTCTGCCAATACAGAAGTAATACCTCCTCCTTTTACTGTTTCAGGATCTTTAACCTGTTTTTCTAAGAATGATGCAAAAAATGGCTTCTTTTTTGAATTTTTGTTTTCCATAAGTTAATATTTTTATTGTTTTTTGAAAATCCAAAGTACAAAAATTTCAAATCATGGAGAAATAATATAAGTTTTTAATAAAATTTTAACATAAAACTACAAATCAAAGCATAAAATCAATTCAAACCAAGAAAATCCTTGACAACATTTGCAAAATCAACCGGATTTTCTGCCTGCACCCAATGCCCGGCATTCTTTACTGTCACAATTTTAGCTTTAGGAAATTGCTGTTTGATACCGAATTCGTCCTGTGGCAGGATGTAATTGGATTTTGCTCCTGCAATAAACAGTGTATCGCCTTCAAAAACCCCGAATTTAATGGCATTGGATACAAATTCTGTATATTTTTCAGATAGCGTTTTGAGATTGAATCTCCAGCCCAGTTTTTTATTATCATCCCAATACAGGTTTTTCGTTAGAAACTGTACGGTAGATCTTTCAGGAATATATTGGTTCAGGACGGCTTCCACTTCATTTCTTGAAGTTACCGTATTGAAATCAACGGTCTCCAGTGCTTTAATAATTCCCTGATGATGCGGCGGATATGCTTTAGGTGAAATATCTACAACGATCAGTTTTTCAACACGTTCAGGGTATTTTATCGCAAACTGCATCACTGCTTTTCCTCCTAATGAATGCCCCAGAACATGAGCTTTCTGAATACCATAATGATCCATATAACGGGCAATATCATCTGCCAGATCATCATGAGACATACTTTCTGAGTGAAAGCTTCTTCCGTGGTTTCTAAGATCGATCAGGTGTACCGGAAGATATTCTCCCAGATCCTTTCCGAAACTTCCCCAGTTGTCGAGCATTCCGAATAGTCCGTGAAATACAAGAAGCGGCGTATTCGTTACATTTTCGCCGAATATTTTTGAATTTAAAATTTCCATATTTTTTACCATTTTGCCAGTCTCTTCAGATAAGCCTGAACCGTATTTTCCAATCCCATATAAAGTGCTTCGGAAACCAAAGCATGGCCGATAGATACTTCCAGAAGGTTCGGAATGGTATCTGAGAAATATTTCAGGTTTTCCAAGCTCAGATCATGTCCGGCATTGATTCCCAATCCGAGTTTGGTGGCTTCAACAGCTGTGTCGTAATAAGGTTTTATAGCTTGTTCTTTATTGGTAAGATAATTTTTTGCGTAAGCTTCTGTATACAATTCTATTCTGTCTGCGCCTGTTTTAGCTGCATATTCTACCAATTCCGGCAAAGGATCCAGAAAAACAGAAGTACGGATTCCTGCTTTTTTAAATTCTGCAATGATGTCTGTAAGGTAATCGAGATGTTTCTGGGTATCCCAGCCTGCATTGGATGTAATAGCGTCATCAGCATCCGGTACAAGAGTCACCTGTTCAGGCTTCACCTCCAGTACCATATCGATAAAGCTCTGATGAGGGTTTCCTTCAATATTAAACTCAGTCGTAACCAACGGCTTCAGATCATAGACATCTTTTCTTGTGATATGCCTTTCATCAGGTCTTGGGTGAATGGTAATTCCCTGTCCTCCGAATTCCTGAATTTTTACAGCAGCTTCTGTAACACTTGGGGTTTCACCTCCTCTTGCATTTCGTAACGTCGCAATTTTATTAATGTTTACGCTTAGTTTTGTCATTTTTTATTGTAGATGTTAGATATGATATGTTAGAAGCTTGAAAGTAAATCCAGACATTGTACTTCCTTTGGTCTTCTACATTCATGATCATTTAAAAATTTAATTAAAATTTGTTTTAAAGGTGCTGAAACTTCCAGCTTCCCTCTTCTGCCTTCCCGTTTTTCTACACCTTCACACTTACCTGCATCACCTGAAGTTCAAATTCTTTCGAAGCCACCAGTAAATGGTCAAAAATATCGGCCTGAATCTGCTCAAAACGTTCCCATTGTGAATCATTGGCAAAGCAGTACACTTCAAGTGGCAGCCCTTGTGGGGTAATCTCCAGCTGACGAACCATCCGGGTTCCGTTTTTGTCAATATCAGGATCGTTCTCAATATATTTCTGTGCATAATATCTGAAAACCCCAATATTGGTAAGCTGTCTTCCATTCACTACTTTATCTTTATGCTCGAGGCTTTCTTTTTCTTTTCTGATTTCAGAAGTCTTTTCTTTCAGATAATCTGAAATTAAATTGATTTCTTTTAACCGTTCAATATCTTCATCCGTAAGAAACTTAAAAGAATTAATGTTAAAGTAGATTGATTTTTTAATCCTTCGGGTATTAGATTCAGACATCACCTGCATATTCTTGATCTCGGTGGTCATCAAATCATAAGTGGGAATCGTAGAAACTGTTTTATCAAAATTGGTAATTTTGGTTGTCAAAAGGTTGATCTCCGTAATATTTCCTTCAATGCTGTATTTGGGAATACTTACCCAGTCTCCTACTTTCAGATTTTTGGAAGTAGCCACGTGAAGACCTGTTACAAACCCAAGAATAGTATCTCTGAAAACCAATACCAGAACAGCTGTAATTGCCCCAAGACTTCCTACAATAGTGGTTCCTTTGATTCCGAAAATCACACAGAGTCCCACTACTGTAAATATGAAAAGTCCTAAGATTTTTACGGTTTCGGAAATAGCATTAAGCGCCATTATTTTATAGAAATCCTGTTTAATGCTGAAATAATTCCTGAAAGCGGTCAGTGATCTGTAAAGCATTCCCGCTAATATCAGTACCAATCCCAGATTGATACATCTTATGATAAAAATGGTTGTCTTCGGCAGCGCATTTTCCGGAAATATAGATCCCTGAATCCCGGCAACAGCAATCAAAGCAGCAAAATGAGCTACAGAATTGGTGATCTTCGACTGATAAATAGATTTTAAAATGGGAAACTTCTGTTCGTTATGAAATAACCTGAATACCGAATTGATGATGAACTTAAAAATAAAATCGGTAATAAAAAACAGGACAAGAAGTAAGCTCAATTTTACTATGATATGAAAAATCCAATCCAGCCCGGAGGGTGAAATCCGGGTAATGTAAATATAAAGCTGCTCGCTCAGCTCCTGTATAAAGTTTTTGGTTTCTTGTAACTGGTCATTCATCACAGCAAATTTATGAAATTAAGAATCATCATTTTACTATTCACAATCAATTTTCATCCCAAAAGCTATTCTCCCGAAAATATTTAATAAAAATTATGAGCGATGATCTTAAAAAACAGTAAGTATGCTACAACCCACAATTATAGATAAAAAATTAACTATGAATTACAGATTTAAATAAAAAATATTAAAATAATTTACAGTTTTAATGTTTTAATATTAAAAATTAATTAAATTTGATTAAAACTAAACCCATCAAAACCAATTAAATATGAAACAAAACTACTTGTTCATCATGCTGTGCAGCCTTGTACTGTTAGTCAATTGTAAAGGCGGTGATGACTCGATCAACCCGGAAGTTTCCAAAACAGTATCCACCGGAACGGTAGAAGGCAAAGTATTTGCTAAAAACGGAACAAAACCTATTGGCGGTGCCATTGTATTTACTATTGACAGCAAAAATCAGGTTTATCACACGTATTCCAATGCAGATGGTTCATTCAGCCTAACTGCACCTGAGGGAAATACAACCCTTCACATCCAGACTGGCAATGGCCTTAATTTCAGAACTGAAATTCCCGTTACGGTTAATAAAAATGAAACAACCAGTGTTGCCAGCAAAGATTCCAAACTAAATCAGATTGCAAAAATAGCTTATGTAGAAGGTAGTTATGACGAAATAGAGGCCATTATTACAAGTCTTGGTTACACCGCGACAGAAATCAGCTATCAGGATTTAAAAAATTTCAACACCATTTCTCAGTATGATATTATTTTCCTGAACTGCGGTTCACGTAATCCTGCACAGACGGGAACCAACTCTCCCGGTAATGATCTTTCTGTTTTCAGTAATCTTTCTACTTTTATCACGAATGGCGGAAGCATTTACACCTCAGACTGGGCAGCAGCTTATCTGGTAGGGGGAGATAAATACGTTTCAGGCTGCAGTACTTATGGAGGTTTTCTGGATCTCACAAAGATTTGTTTTACTAACACCGGAAATTCTGCCATGTATAATAACTGTAGTGTTACCAATGCTGCTATGGCTGCAGCATTAGGGTTTAGCACACTGGATATTCAGTATGATATGTCTTTATGGGAAAAAATTCAGCATTATGATCCTACATTCTGGGAAGTACTGGTACAGAAAGGTAATGAACCTTTGATGATAAGAACTAATAAATATGTGGATAAAACGGCTCCTAAAATCTCAGTGGGAACGTCTTTAAACAATAATCATATGACGATCTGCCATCATACGGCAGGTGGCAACAATGTTACCATTACCATTAATCAGAATGCATGGAATGCTCACCAGGCGCACGGTGATTACGTGGGATCATGTTCAGGAACTACCAGCAGTGGGAATATCTACTATACCACATTTCATAACCATGCAAGCGGAAATATCGGTAAAGCAGGACCGATTCTGGAATACGTAATCTTAAATTTGTAATAAAATTTTATAACTCAGTTCTCAAAGTGGCTTTTTATAAGGTCACTTTTTTTATATTGCATGTATATTTTTTTAAAAGAATGGATACAACAATTATTAATATTTTCTGCCTCATTTTATTATTTATTGGAATACTGGGTACTTTCCTTCCGGTATTGCCTGGTCTTTTGCTGAGTATCTGTGGACTTTTGATCTATAAATTCGGAACGGATGCTGATCTTCCCATGATTTATATCTGGGCCTTCGGAATTCTTACCGTAGCTTCTGTAGTATTAAGCTATGTAATTCCGGCAAAGACCAACAGAAAATATGGAGGTACCCGTTGGGGAAGTATCGGCTCTGTTATTGGAACTATTGTTGGAATATTTATTCCGATTCCGTTGGGATTTCTGATAGGAATGTTTGCAGGGGTATTTATTGGTGAATTACTTCACGACAGTAAAGACATGAACAAGGCTTTACAATCTACCAAAGGAGCGCTGATAGGCTTCATTTATGGAACCGGATTCAGTTTTGTGGTGGGAGTGGCAATGTTTTTGGTAGTATTACTTGATATGTTTAACGTCATTTAATTAAATATAAGAAACTATGTTCCATAAAGTTATCATACTCAGTCTGGGAATATTTGCATTAACAGGATGTGATGCCCAAAAGAAATCCAGGATGAATACAAAAGCTGCTGAAATGTCTACAGGTACAAAATCAACAAGTACGAATAACCAGAAAGACGGTGTTATCTACCTGAATGAAGGAGAAAATAAGTTTTTAAGAGAATACCAGATGAATGTGACATTCAAAGGGGTTTCTGAAGACAGCCGTTGTCCTGAAGGAGTCAATTGTATCTGGGCGGGAGTTGCTCTTGCCCAGGTGGAAGTAATGGGAACTTCTACCCGGCCGATGATTCTGAACCTCGCCAGCGGAGATTTCCCGGGAAGAAATTATCACCAATCGACAGAATTTAATGGTTACACTATTACATTGCAGGATATTGCTCCGTATCCGAAATCTCAGGATGGAGCAAAAGCATTAGCCGGAAAATATAAAATCGGAATTACGATAAAAAAAGCAGATCAATCAGCTGATTCTACCAGGAAATAGGCTTTTTCCCCTTGGAAACAAGGTATTCATTGATTTTTGAGAAAGGCTTGCTTCCAAAAAAACCTCTGTACACAGAAAAAGGTGAAGGGTGTGCCGATTTAAGAATAAAATGTTTAGCCGGATCTATGAGTTCGGCTTTTTTTTGTGCAAAAGCGCCCCACAATACAAACACTACATTTTCTTTTTTATCTGAAATTTCCTTAATGATAAAATTGGTAAATTTCTCCCAGCCAAGGTCTTTATGTGAATTGGGTGAATGCGCACGAACCGTTAACGTAGCATTCAGCAGTAAAACGCCCTGTCTTCCCCAATCATCAAGTTCTTTGGAAGTTCTTACCACTCCCAAATCATCTTTTAGCTCAATAAAAATATTTTTAAGTGAGGGCGGTGCGGCAACCTGCTCAGAAACGGAAAAGCATAAACCATTTGCCTGATAATCGTTATGGTAAGGATCCTGGCCAATTATCACCACTTCAATATCATCAAAAGCAGTAAGTTCCAATGCTCTGAAGATCTGATTTTTTGGCGGGAAAACTTTGGTTGTTGCATATTCATTCTTCACTTTCTCCCAAAGGGTAGTAAAGTATTCCGTGCTTTTTATAGGGGCTAAAATTTCTGTCCAGGTCATACTGCAAAAATAATAATATTAAAATAAGAGCTTCCATTATACTTTAAATATCTTCACTTTTCTTTCAATAAGCATATACGAAAAATAGGACAGCAATAGTGAAAGAGAGATTAACAAAAGATTATTAAGATGGTAATTATTCACAATAACAAAATCCTGCTTCTTCACCATATAATGGATAATGTATAACGAGTAAGAAATATTTCCTAAAAGGTACACGGCTTTGGTTTCTAAAAATGTTTTGAGATAGTTAGGCTTTCCTTCATACAGATATTTAATCATCAATGCTGATAATAAAGGAATAAACAATAGTCCTTTTTCCACAAACAACATGGACACAAACAATAGGAGAATGATATAAAGGATCTGGTTTTCTTTCTTCATTTTAAATGATGGTAAAAGGGCAACTCCAATACCAAGAAAATAGGAAGAGACTGTTCTTAACAGGGAAACAAAGCCATAAGGAAGATCAAGATATCTTGGTGACTCTCCTGCTTCCATGGGATGTTCGGAGCCAATATATAAATGTCCGGGTAAATAAGGAAGAAGAAACCTCAAAACCAAACTTATGATGATTAAAATTTCGCCGCGTATTTTATAATACAGGATGAACCATAACATAAAAGGGAATATCAGATAGCAAACCCATTCTGTACTCAGTGACCAATAGACTACATTCAGCAGATAATCCGGGGTAAAAAAACACTGTAATAAGGTGGCGTTTATGAGGAATCCCGCTAAAGAAGTCTTCATTAAAAACAATGCTATAAAAACTACTGATATAATGTACACAGGATAAATCCTGTTGATTCTTTTTTTATAAAAAACCTCTATTACTTTATAATTCAAATCCTTCAATTTTCCGGAATAAGAAACTGTTAGTAAAAAAGCACTTAACACAAAAAAAATATCAACTGCTACATATCCCTTTCCTACTACATCCTGAATGAATTCATTCCTAAAAAAACTAAAATGAAAAAACGCTACCCATAATGCAACAATCCCTCTAAGTCCCGTTAAAGATTTTATTTCATTTTTCATATGCAATGTCAATCGGCAATAAAGATAGAGAAAAACCTAGCAGATCTCATAAGAGTTGGCCCAAGCTCTTTGCAAGCTAAAGATAATATTATCCGGAAAACCTTCATCCTGCTTTCCTTCCTGCAAAATAAAATGATGTTTTAAAAGAAGACCTTTCGAATTTTCATTGAATTTATTGGTAATGGCTACAATTTCCTGTAAATGGAATTCGTTAAAGCCAAAATCTAAAACTGCTTTCAAGGCTTCAGACATAATGCCTTGCCTGTGATATTCGGGTAACAGTTCGTAACCAACTTCTGCTTTCTTCCGGTCTTCAGAAAAATTCCAGAGACAGATGGTTCCGATAAGATCCGGTTGATCTTTTAAAGAAATCCCCCAATAGGCTGTTTGATTGTTCCGAGTTCTTTCTTTAATTGTTAAAATAAACTGAAGGGCATCATAATTTGTCTTTGGTGAAATTCTTTTCACAAATTTATTAACCTCCGGATTGCTTCGGATTTTTAAAATATCTTCTGTATTATTTTCATTGATTTCCTTTAAAATCAATCTTAGAGTTTCCAGTTTCACATTCCAAATTTAATAAAAGCAGCTCAATCCTATTAAATTCACGGTTAATTTATTCTGTACATCTCTCAGATATACGTAATAATCAAAATTCTCACTAAATTTGCACTGTGTATATAGATAAAGAAGATTTAGACGAATTAGAGTTTCCGCAATTGCTCGCGGAAATCTCCCCATTTGCGTATTCTCCGAAAACAAGAGAAAAAATTCTTCAACTTCGTCCGATGGAAATTGACGAGGCGGAACTTTCATTAAAAAAAACGTCAGAATATCTGTCGAGTTTTGAAAGTTCAAATGCGATTCCGTTTGATGAGTATGAAGATATTGAAAGTGAGCTGAAATTGATGCTGATTGAGAACTACCGTCTGGAAAATGCTGCTTTCATCAAAATAAAAACCATCACGGAACAGATCGGAAGACTTCAGAAATTCTTCCCTACCATGCCGGAAACGTTTCCTACTTTATTAGAAGAAGTTTCTGTACTGGAATTCAGAAAAGAGATCATTGATAAGGTAGATAAGGTTTTTAACCGTTTTGGTGAAGTAAAAAATGAGGCTTCTCCAGCGTTGAAAGGGATAAGAACTGAAATTCAGCTTGCTAAAAAAGCAATCCAGGAAAATTTTAACCGTGCGCTTACCACGTATGGACAAAGTGATTTTCTGGACGACATCCGGGAAACGATTATTGATGACCAGAGAGTTCTGGCGGTAAAATCAGGATTCAAAAAAAGGGTTGCCGGAAGAACATTAGGAATTTCCAAAACAGGTTCCATTACGTATATTCAGCCGGACAGTGTGGTAAAGCACTATTTCAAGCTGCGTGAAAATGAAGAGGAGGAGAAAAAAGAAATTGATAAAGTTCTCCGTAAGCTTACAGCAGAACTGGCAGAATTTCAGCCTCAGCTGTGGAGATATCAGGTGTATATTTTTGATCTTGATCTTACGAGAGCTAAAGCAAAATTTGGTGAACTGATCAACGGAGTTCTTCCTAAAATCAACCATCATAAAACACTGAGATTAAAAGATGCTTATCATCCACTTTTATGGTTAAGAAACAAAGTTGAGAACAAAACAATTCACCCTCAAACACTTACCTTAACAGAACATAACAGGATTATCTGTATTTCCGGTCCGAATGCCGGCGGAAAATCAATTACCCTGAAAACAGTTGGACTATTGCAGCTGATGATTCAGAGTGGTATTCTGGTTCCGGTTCACCCAAAGTCTGAAATGTTTTTCTTTGAGAAAATCATGACGGATATTGGAGATAACCAGTCCATTGAAAACCATTTATCGACCTATTCATCAAGGTTGAAGAAAATGTCCGGGATCATTCGTGAGGCTGATGCCAATACCCTTCTGCTTATTGATGAATTCGGTACGGGTTCTGATCCTGAACTTGGAGGTGCGCTGGCAGAAAGTTTTATGGAGTTTTTCTATGACAAAAAGAGTTTTGCCATCATCACAACGCACTATACCAATATTAAACTGGTAATAGAGCAGCTTCCCAACGCTCAGAATGCAGCCATGCTCTTCAATGAAGAAACTTTGGAACCGATGTATAAGCTGGAAGTAGGACAGGCAGGAAGTTCATTTACGTTTGAAGTTGCAGAAAAGAATAAAATTCCGAGATTCATTATCCATTCTGCCAAGAAAAAGGTAGAGCATGATATTGTGAATCTTGACAAAACGATTGTAAAACTACAGCAGGAAAAATTTGAAGTTGAAAAGCTGAAATCCGATCTTGCAGAAAGAAAAGAGTCTGTAGAAGATAAGCGTGATAACCTTCAAAAACTGAATGACCAGCTTCAGCAGAAACTGTTCAATTTCCAGAAGCTGTATGAAGAGGAACACCGCAAACTGCAGTTTGGAAATAAGATTGAAGCATTCATCGACAGCTATACCAAAGGGAAATCCAGAAAGGATGTTGTAAAAGATTTTGTAAAACTTCTTGAGCAGGAGAAATTCCGAAAACTGGGCATTGATAAAGATGAAACCAAACGACTGCAGGTTGTTAAAAGAAAAATAACCCAACAGCTGAAAAAAGAAGAGGTGATTGAAAAAATTGCTGAAACCAATGAAAAGCTGGAAGAAAAACGTAAAACCGACCGCGCTGTCTGGATGAAGATTGGACAACGTGTTCGTATTACAGGAAGTACCAGTGTAGGAACTATTGAGAAAATTTCCAGAAACAAAGTAATTGTCAATTACGGAACTTTCAAGACCACGATTGATGCGGATGAATTGGAGAGAATTTAATTAATCTATCTAAGAATTAAATTACGCAAATACAGAGAGAGCACTTTTCAGTGTTCTCTCTTTTAATTTTATTTTTTAATGAATCTTTTAATTCTCTCTTGTATAAAGGTTTTTAATATATTTGAATTCATAAAGTATTAAACATGGTGAGAAACTTTACTATTCTTTGGATCTTTTATAAAAAAATACTGATTCCTGCGCTACTGTTTTCATTACTTATTTATTTTTTGCTTCCCTTCAGTATTAAAACATTTGGATTAAGTTTTCTTCTGATTTCACCTGTTCTTCATTACTTTATGTATGAAATAAGGTTTAAAAGCGAATATTACTTTTATGCCAATACAGGGTTTTCAAGGATGTTTCTTTGGGCAGGAACAATAGTATCGGGGATTATTGTAAAAATTATAACATTGTTTTTATGAGCAGACTGCATGTTGATAGCGTAACAAAATCTTTTAGTGAGAGGAAAATTCTGCAGGATATTTATATAGGATGTGAAACAGGGCAAGTTATAGGATTACTGGGCAGAAATGGAAGCGGAAAATCAACACTGTTAAAAGTTATTTTCGGAACTGAATATGGCGATACTCAGTTTATAAAATATGACAACACTATTCTGAAAACCATTTCCGATAGAAAAAACAGAATTGCTTACTTACCACAGGATCTCTTTTTACCCAGGTATGTAAAAATCAAAAACCTGATTCCCCTTTTTTGTAATCAAAAGAATACTGAACTACTTTTTACTTCAGAATTCGTAAAGCCTTTCCTCCATGAAAAACCTAAAAACCTTTCTAAAGGTGAACAGAGAATTATTGAAACCCTGATGATTATTTATTCTGAAGCCCATTTTATTTTACTGGACGAGCCATTTCATAGTCTTTCTCCCAAGGTTACTGAAGAATTAAAGAAAAATATACTGCGGGAGTCAGCACATAAAGGTTTCATTATTTCTGATCATAATTTTAAAGATGTTCTGGATATTTCCGAACGTATATTTCTGCTTTCAGACGGTCATCTGAAACAAATACAAGATTTAAGTGAACTGCAGCGGTATAATTATCTTCCGAAAAGCATTTAATTTATATATTTGGAAGATCAAAAAAATTTCATGATGACTTTCATAAACAAAGCATTCTATTTATCTGCTTTCAGTATCTTATCTATAACCTTTGTAAAAGCACAGACAAAAGTTCCTTTTGGAGTGGTAAAAGCTGAGGAAGGATATGCCAACGTACGTGTACACAAAGACGATTACAGAAAAATTGTAGACAAGATCCGTATGCGCAAAGGAGATGTATTTGTTTATGTAAAACCGGCTCCGGGAGAAACGGAATGGATCTGGATCAAATATCCGGAAAAACAGGATGACGACAAGCCTTTTGTACGGTATGAAACTCTTGATAAGGAAGGAATGGTGAATAAAGGGCGTATTGCATATGTGGACCAGCTTCCCGCCTATACTCCATCTAAATCTAAAAATGGAAGATCCCTTATTTTCACCGACAATTCGGATCCTAAAATCCCTACTGCCCAAAGAAGCAAAGTGGTGATTGATATTTATCCTTCCAATGCAGGATATCGTAAAAAGGAAAAAGATGCGGATGGAAAGATTCTTACCATTGATAAAGTAAAACCTTGGGGAATTGGAAATGACCTTCCTGAAGGAATGACCGAAATCAAATCCATCAGAGTGCAGCAACCCGGAAGAGGATCTGTTTTTGTAAGAGAAGCTATCAAAAATATGTTCCAGCCTACCATGGATTTTGAGAACGTAGGAGTAACATCTCTTGACAATGATAATATTTTTCTTTATATGATCAATGGTTCAGGAGAAAACAGATACACTACACTCTGGACAATTAAGAAGGGAAGAGTAATCAGCCAGATTATTTATCATAATCCGGAATAAATTCATTATTTTTGCATTCGAAAAGTTTTACACTTATTCATCACAGAAATTGGTTCTGCATCACTGCAGATTAAAAGGGAACCGTGTGAAAATCACGGACTGTCGCGCAACTGTAAGTAACTGAAGTCTTTATCAAAGATCCACTGTGCGAGGCATGGGAAGGAGATAAATGATGTTACAAGTCAGGAGACCTGCCTTTTTCTTAAACATGTAACTTTCGCGATTTGAAGTTGTATTGATCTGATGGATTGTTTCAGGAATTCTGTAAGTTCCTGTCATTATTCTGTTGTTTCCAATCATTTCTTATCGCTTTAATTATAATAATGATATATGACTACAGAAGAAAGAATTGAAGCATCCGAAACCAGAATCTTTAAAGCGGTTTTCCCTAACACAACCAATCATTACGATACCCTTTTTGGAGGTACTGCCATGCAGCTGATGGATGAAGTAGCTTTTATCACAGCAACCCGTTTTGCCAGAAAAAGAGTGGTAACCGTAAGCAGTGATAAGATTGATTTTAAAAAACCTATTCCTGCCGGAACCATTGTGGAACTGATCGGGAAAGTTTCATACGTGGGAAAAACCAGTATGAAAGTGAATGTTGAAATTTACACTGAACAGATGTATTCCTATGAAAGAGAAAAAGCTATTGTAGGTGATTTTACTTTTGTAGCCATCGATGAATTCAAAAAACCAATTCAAATACTATAAATAAATTTCGGGCGGCCTTTGGCCGCCCGAAATTTATTATATTTTTATTGAAATTATTTCAACACTTTTTCCGTTTCCAGACTTTTATTTAAAAGAAGCTCAAAGGCCTCTCCCATTTCATCCGATGCTCTGCTGATAGCATTTTCAAGCATATTTCGGATTTGTTTTTCTGTTACTCCTGCTTCCGTCCAGCTCTTTCCTGTAGTATGGGAATTTAAAATAAACGGCATAATCCTGTCGATCCCGCAGGCAAAAATAGCATCCGGTGTTGTCTCTTCTTCAAACTCAAGCCACAGGTTAAAAAATTCTGTACGCAAAGGCTCATCCAGAATTCCAAAGATTTTTTGGGCTGAAGCTTTCTCTCTTTCAAATTTTCCTACCATTGCTTTTTCATCAAAAATAAAAGTATCTCCGGCTTCAATCTCCACAAGATCATGAATGGAAAGCATTCTTATCACCCTCAGTAAATCAATATCTGCACGGTTTTTAGCATACGGATAAAGGATCTGGGCAAGAATGATAATCTGCCAGGAATGTTCCGCCGTATTCTCTCTTCGGGAATCATCTGCATTATAATTTCTTCGCTGTACATTTTTAAGTGCATCCACTGCAAGAATAAAATCGATCTCTTTCTGAATTTTCATTTTACTTTTCTCTGTTATATTGTTCTGAAGAGTATACCCTGTGGTTACCCATTTATTATTTATCTTTTCTTTTGTAAGTACTTTTAGATTTGCTTTTTACAAATGATTTAGGTGTTTTTATTTCTAACAAAAATACGAATACTGATACGGACCTCAAAATCAGATAATGAGTAATGAATGATAGCTGGTTACTTTTCTTTTCTCTTCATTTCTTTCATTCTTACTTAAAATTTAAGTGTTTTTTTCACCATTTCTCATTCAAATCTAATTCTAACAAATTTTAAATAAAAATTATTTATTTGATTATCAGTATATTAAATAATTTATTTTAAAAATTACACTACTTTGTATTGCATAATACCATTTTAATTACATATCTTTGTAATGTAAAATCGAAATAGGTACAACTAGCTAGGTTCCGAACTTCGAAAATTATATAACTAATTAACAAAACTTATCAAAGATGAATACCGAAAATACCAAAGCGCAAATGCGAAAAGGAATTCTGGAATTCTGTATTCTAAGTCTCATCAATAACCGCGAAATGTATGTTTCTGATCTTATTGACGAACTGAAAAAAGGAAAACTGGATGTAGTGGAAGGGACCCTCTACCCTCTTCTTACAAGACTTAAAAACGGAGAGTTTCTCTCTTACAGATGGGAAGAATCTACCGGAGGACCACCCAGAAAATATTATCAGATCACAGAAAAAGGAAAACTTTTCCTGGATGAACTTCTCAATACATGGAATGAACTGACAGCCTCAGTAAACCAAATCACTCAACAAAATTAAAAAACAAAGCTATGAACAAGACACTCTCAATAGGACTCGCAGGTTTTTCTTTTACCATAGAAGAACACGCATATATAAAGCTCAGCGATTACCTGAACGCACTGAGAAGCTCTCTGGATGCTTCTGAGGCTGATGAAGTAATGCATGACATAGAAATAAGAATGGTGGAGATTTTCAAAGATTCTTTAGGAAAACGTGAAGTGATTAACGATACCGATGTAGAAAAGGTAATCGCACAGATCGGAAGCCCTGAAAAAATCGAAGAACAGGAAGAAGCTTATTTTTCTGAAAAAACATCTGCCAGAAACAATAATTCAGGAACTCATTATACAGATAAAAAGCAGCTGTTCCGTGATCCGGAAAAACAAAAAGTAGCAGGAGTCTGTGCAGGTTTAGCTCAATATGTAGGAATGGATATTACTACCATGAGAGCAATCTGGCTGGGAATCTTCGTATTAGGAATTTTCACAGCAGCCATTTCCTCTTCATTAATAGGTCTTTTATATGTAATCCTTTGGATCGTACTTCCAAAAGCTGAAACAGCAGCAGATTTCCTGAAAATGCAGGGAAAGCCTATGAACTTCGACAATCTTAAGAATGAGTCTAACAAATTGGTACAGTTTGCCAATGAATCTACTCAGAGGGTCGGAGAAATCTATAACGAAAACAAACCGTATATCAGCAACGCAAGCAGCGGAGTCTGGAATATTTTCAAATATATCGTAGGAGGATTCTTCGTACTGATGGCTGTAAGCAGCATTATTGGAGTATTTGTATTATTTGCCCTTTTTGCAATGGATACGGATTTCCCGGGAGCCAATGAGATCAGATTCTATATGGATGATCAGGGACTTGATAAAGTACTGGCTGCTATGATGGTGATCGGAAGCTTAATCCCAGCAATCCTTTTCAGTTTATTAAGCATCAAGATTTTCTCTCCAAAAACAAAACTGAGAAATATCGGATGGGTTGTAGGTGGTTTATTCCTTCTTTTGATCGGGCTTGGAACTTACTTCGGGATAAGCATGGCTAAGAAAGATATGATTTACAGAGGAAGCAAGGAAGACGTAGAAAATGTTGCCATCAACACCACTTCAGATACCGTATATGTGGATGTAAAACAGATCAACATCCCTCAGAGCTTCAAAGCGTATGACAATGATATTTATTCTGATAAAAAATCAGTGTATGAGGAAGATTATATTTCTGTAGATGTTACAAGAAAACCAGATATTAAAACTCCTTATCTGATCATCAAAAAAGAAGGAAAAGGATATAACTTCCCTATCCAGCTGACAGTTCCTGTAGAAGTGGTAAACAATAAAGTATTACTTCCGAACTACATCAAGTATCCATATGAGCACAGATTCAGAGATTACAGGCTTGATTATGAACTTGTAGTTCCTCAGAAAATGGTGGTTATATCAATGAAAAAAGACCGCATCAATATGGATGGAGACTTAGACGGAGACGGAATCAATGACAGTGATCAGGATGGGGATGAAGACAACAACGGTATCAGAATTGAAAAAAATAAAATCACGGTAAACGGTTCAAGTATCGAATACAACTCTGATGACAAAGACAGCATCATTGTAAACGGTAAAAAAGTTCCGAACAACCAGGCAAAGAAAGTAATTGATTCTGCAGTGTCTACCATCAAAAAATCAAATAAAGATATGGACATCAAAATCAAAGACGGTAAAAACGAAATTTCCATACAAACTAAATAATTAACTTCAGAGAGTGGTAGAAGGTGTGAGTGGATGGCAACCGTTTGAAATTCACACCCTTCTTCTCTCAGAAAAGTGAAAATAAATCTCTATTTAGTTTATTATGTGAAAAAAAAGTTTTAATTTCGTAAAGCTAAAATTTAATAACCAAATAATCAAAAACACAGCCTTATCATGATACAATTTGCAATGGAATTCGTAATGAAAATCGTAGATTTAATTAGCGGTTTGTTTTAAGAGCGATAATATTTCAATATATTTGTAAAGTATAACCAAAGTTTGGTTATACTTTTTTGTTTTTAATCCAGAAAATTTATGAAAAAGCTGTTAGGCAAAGCAATGTTAAAAATATTAGGTTGGAAAGTCGTTCTGCAGGGCGATGTCAACAATCTGAACAGGTGTATCCTTGTGGTAGCACCACACACTCATAATATGGAGTACATTTTAGGAAATTTCGCCTATTGGTCTTTGGAAAAACCTTTAAAGATTATTATTAAAGATGCCCACACCAAAGCCTGGTATGGAGGTATCGTAAAAGGGCTTGGAGGTATTGGGATCGACAGGAGCCAGAAAAACGACCTTGTGAATTTCGTAGCCAACCAGTTTTCAAAGGAAGATTTCAGTCTTGTTATTACTCCGGAAGGAACGAGAAGCTGGGTACCCAAATGGAGAAAAGGATTTTATCACATGGCTTTGGCTGCAAAAGTTCCTATTGTTCTGGCAGCAGGGGATTTTAAAAGAAAAATTGTTTATCTGGGCTACACCATTCCCTATGAAAGAATAGCATCAGTCCCTTTTTCAGAAATTATACAGGAAATCCAGGACTATTATATAAAAAATGACATTGTTCCCAAAGTGCCTGCCAACTGGAATCCCGATATTATGGGAACCGATCTAGAAGCTAGAAGCTAGAAGCTAGAAGCTAGAAGCTAGAAGCTAGAAGCTAGAAGCAAAATTAATCATCATTTATCAACTATTAAAAATGAAAGGTAAGACAAAAGAAGAAATATTAGCATTCATCAATAACTGGGGAGATGTAACTCTTGCCAAAACCCTTGAAATCAAATTTATCGATATTGATCTTGAAAACGAAACCCTTACAGCCACAATGCCTGTTCTCCCTAGAACCCATCAGCCGTTTGGAATCATGCATGGAGGAGCTAGCTGCGTTTTAGCTGAAACCTTAGGGTCAAGCCTGTCTAATATTTTTATCGATGGTGAAAAATATTACGGAGTAGGAACCAATATCAATTCCAATCATTTAAGAAGCAAAAAAGATGGTATTGTAACTGCTACGGCACGTTTTATCAGAAAAGGTAAAACCATGCACGTTTCTGAAATTGAAATCCGTGATGAAAAAGGAGTTTTGATCAATCATACTACAATGACGAACAATATCATTCACAGATAAATTGCATCAACATAAAAAAATAAAGAGCTTAATTAAATTTAAGCTCTTTTTATTTTGACATCTTTAAGACTAGTAATACCTTTGTAAAAAGGAAAATCACAGGGGGAATTTTCTATAGTATTTCCCAATGATGATTTTCAAAATCTTTCATAACCCATGATTTATTTCAAATTTCCTTTTGACGAGAGACTCCTGTCTGCGGATGAAAAAAACACAAAAAATGCTGTCACTTTTTTTTCCTATAACAGCTTAGAACAGATCAGCTTCAGCGGAGATATTTTTGAAATTGATGCTGCAGAATTTGCTCATACTTCTATTAGCAACAAAAGCCTGATAAGCGATTCTACAGCTTCTTCTGCCGAAACAAAAGAAGAATACTGCGAAACATTGCAGAAAGTGATCGAAGTGATTAAAGAAAATCACCTGCCAAAGATGGTTTATTCCAGAAGAAAAATTTTTACAGACTTTACATCCATCGATTATAAAGAGAGTTTCAAAAATCTTTGCGAAACTTACCCCAATGCCTTCAGATATCTGTTTAATGATGGAAAAAATGCATGGATGGGAGCTTTCTCGGAAGTATTAGGGAAGTTTAATAAGACGACTCTCGAATTTGAAACCATGGCTCTTGCCGGAACTCTTCCCGTATCTGAAGAATGGTCTGAAAAAGAAATTGAAGAACAAAAGCCGGTTACCACTTACATTCAGGATATTCTTAAGAACTATTCTGACAACGTACAACAATCGGAAACCTATGATCATATTTCCGGTAATATCAAACATTTACGAACAGATTTTAAAACCAGTATAAAACCTGAAGATCTTGATCAAATTATTCAGGACCTGCATCCTACTCCGGCTGTCTGTGGTATTCCAAAAGATTTTTGTAATGAGAATATCCGTAAATACGAAAAATTCCCCCGTGAATTTTATGCAGGCTATATAAAAGTAGAAACACAAGAAAGTATTCTTTATTTTGTAAATCTACGCTGTGCAAGGCTTTATAAAGATTCTGTACATATTTTTGTGGGAGGCGGAATAACAGCTCAAAGCAATCCGGACAAAGAATGGAAAGAAACAGAACTGAAATCTGAAGCGATATTGAAAAACTTGGCTATTTTTTAGATCATATTATTTTACGTGTTAAGTTGATCACAGATTGCACAGATTTTCACGGATATTTTCGTATAGTTTTCCTTGCTGAGTGCAAAACGCCCTTGCGAATGATTTTAAAGTGGCTAATAATACCTTTGCGAACTTTGCACCATAATTATAAGTTGGCTAAAGCCTGTTCTTATTGAATATGAAATCCAATAATGTTTTTAATAACGGCGATAATTCATAATTCATAATTACTATCATCTAGCCCCTGCTACCTAAAACCTGTCACCTAAAAAAACAAAAACCTCCTTCAAAAAGAAAGAGGCTATATCTATATTGAGAAATTCAATTTATTTCTTTACACCAATTCTGCTCCAGGTATCCATTACAAAAAGCAGGATAAGGCCTATTGCTGCAGCACCTGCTGAGAATACAAACTTAATGTTATCTTCATCTCCAAGAATATCTGTTGCTTGCCAGTTGATAGCATAAAGATTGATGGTGATGAATACAATAAACAGTACTAAAAATACTTTATAAAACTTCTTCATGACTCTTAAAAATTAATATAATTCTGCACCAACTGGGCAAAATTTGCGGTGAATAATTTAATTGAAATTGCCAAAAGGATAATTCCGAAAACTTTCTGAAGAATCATCAAAGTAGCATCCCCGATTTTCCTTTCCAGCCATTTCGCTGATTTCAGCACCAAATATACGAAAATTGTATTAAGAATAATCCCGCAGATAATATTAATATCATGAAATTCAGCTCTGAGAGATAGTGCAGTAGTTAGGGTTCCAGCACCAGCAACCAGCGGAAATGCGATGGGTACAATGGATGCGGCCTTTGCTTCAGTAGTTTTATTAATTTCAATCCCTAAAATCATTTCCAGCGCTATGACAAAAATCACAAAAGCTCCGGCAATAGCAAAGGAATTTACATCAACTCCAATAAGCTTAAGAATCTTATTTCCTACGAACAGGAAAACAATCATAATAGCTCCGGCAGTAATGGCAGCCCTTCCGGCTTCAATTTGTCCAAACTTCTGCTGAAGGCTTACTATAATAGGAACTGAGCCTATAATATCAATAACAGCAAAAAGAACCATAAAGCTGGTAACAACCTCTTTAAAAGAAAAACCATCAAAAATTTCCATCTATTTGTAATTAAAAATTTCGCAAAAATATGAAAATAAACTGATTATTTGTTAATTTGTGAATATAAATTAACAATAGTTTTCAAAAGTTCTTCAAGAGCTTCAGTTGATTTCACAGGACTGTATTTCTCCATCTGAACTTTCTGCTGTAGCTTGCTGTATTCTTCTGCCAGTGAAGACCCTTTGTGCTTTTCAAGAAAAGTCTTAAACTCGGAAGCAGAGCCCTGAAAATACTGACTTCTTACTTCTTCATCCAATTCTTCCAGAGTTATAAAAAACTTTTCATACTCTCCGTTATCTTTAAGATTTTCCAGATATCCGAAATAATCATTGATATCTGTTTTCATCAATTCTCTGATCTCCTTTTCTGTTTCAGCTACTGAACCTAAAGGTTTTGAAGGTACAGTTTCCCTAACTAATGTACGTTTTTTTTGCCAATTTTTAAATAACAGATACGCAACAAATAAGCTGATCAGAATAGCAATATTGGTTAAAAGAATATTCCAGTGGAATTTACTTTTTTCTTTTACTTTAAATGAAGTGGTTTTTAATACCGGAGTATTTACTGTCTCCAAAAGGTTATTGGTGTATTCGTTTACTTTTTCTACAGTAGAACGTGCCTCCATAATCTGATCATGAGAAAATGCATTAAGATCCAGTGTTTTTTGTCCAAGATCTACATATTCTTTATTGGCAGGATCAAAGAAAGCAAATTGCTCTGTCTTAATTGAAATTACTCCTGATTTTTTAGGAATAATCACATAATTAGCCAGGATTTCACCTTTCATTCCGGTAGTTCCCGGAGCTACTTTAGAGGTAATTTTCGGTGCAAAAACTTCGTAGTCCGGAGAAGCTGCAATTCTAGGAAGTTGCATATCCGGTAAATTACCTTCTCCTGAAACTTTCACCACTACATTCAGAGGCTTTTTGGCTTCCGGTTTTTCTTTGGAAGCATTGTATACGTTGACATTAAAGTTCCCAACAGCATTTTTAAAACATTCCGGAGCTCCTTCAGGAAGCTTTCTTACATTGATTTTAACTTTATTGGAAACAATTTTTGTTTTAATTGAATAAGTACTTACCGAAGCGGATACTCCTGGAATTTCAACATATCCGGCTTCATTCGGAAATACCATAAACATAGCCAGAACCTGTGAAGGCATATTTCCATATCCTGAAGGATCTATCTCAGATTTATCAAAATTGATAGGATGTACATTGATATTGTCCTGCTGAGGAAGACGGATATTTTTCACCTTTCTCAGGTTATCCATATTTCTTGAATACACTCTCAGAACAGCTACGGTAGGCTGATCCTGATATACATCCCGGTCATCGATTTCCATGTTCAGATAGACGTCATTGGAAGTATTGGCTGCCAATGATCTTCTGTCGACAATATCACGGATATTGACATCAAAAGGTTCTGTTTTATAAATCCTGTTGTTTACGGTAACAAGAACGGAACCAATTTTTATTTTCCCTTTTTTCTTAGGCTCAAGAGCAATTCTGGAAACTTTTTGGGTAATTAAAGTATTGGTAGCCGGATCAATCACGGTATTGGTAACAGATCCGCTTCCTATAATATTAAATTTTGAAAGATCCGGAAGCTGAAAACCTGTCTGCTGTACAAGATCACTTCCGTTAAGTTCAAGAACAATGGTCAGATTAATGATATCCTTACCCGCATATTCGGTTTTATCTGCGTCCATAGACAGATTTACCTGTCCGTAAGTAATTACGGATGCCAGAGTAAGCAATATGTAAATTAATTTGTGCTGCATCACCAATCCTTCTCGTTGCTTTCAGGCATCGAATAAGAATTTTTATTTAAAATTCTTCTGGCGGTTTCTTTTTCTTTTTCGTTTATTTTATCTAAGATCGCATTTTCAAGATTCTTTGGCATTCTGCCTTCATTATTTTGATTCTGCTTTGGATTGTCACCCTGGTCACTTTTACCTTCGTTTTGTGGGCCGTTACCCTGATCCTGTTTTTTGTCTTTGTCGCCTTTCTGATCATCCCCTTTGTTCTGATCATTTCCGCCGCCGCCTTTTCCTGAGTTATTCTGTTCGTTTTTTTGCTGTTGTTTTTCTTTCTCTTTCAGTTTGGCAATCTCATAATTTTTTCTGGTTACCTCACTGTGGGGATCCTGCTTCAAAGCTTTCTTATAATAATCAGCAGCTTTTTCCGGCTGATTCATCTGCATATAAGCATTTCCTAAATTATGAAGAGCAGCCATTTTATCGGGAAGTGTCTGTGAAAGTTTTTCTGCTTTTTCAAACTCAGCCTTTGCTTCTTCGTATTTTTTACTTTTATACAATGCGTTCCCCATATTGTAATGAGCGGTAAAATCTTTATCATTGGATTTTATCGCTTCCATATATTTTGAAGAGGCACCGTCATAATCTTTACCGTCAAATTTCTGATTGCCTTCATACACTAAATTTCTATAGCTTTCCTGCCCAAACATGACGCCTGAGAACGAAAGGGCAACAATAAACGATAAAAATATGATTTTAGTATTCATCACTTGCAAAATTATTCCTTTATATGTTAAGAAACAGAGTTTTATTTGTTAAAATTCGGTTAAAGTAGTTGTAGAATTTCTTCTATAAATAAAGGAATTCTACACATTAAAGTCTTTTTTGGGATTAAAAATATAAATTAAAAAGAAAAACAGAAGAGATACTGCAAGAAAATACTGGTAATAATGATTGGCATTTTGCGACTTCACCATAGTTTCCGCACCGGCAGATTTTTTATTAACTGCGTCTACAATTCTGTCCGGAGCTTCATTGATATTATTTCCGTCAATATAAGTTCCGTCTGTAGATTCAGCCATTTTCTTTAATGCTTCTGTCTGTCTTTTTGAAATCACTGTACCTCCGTTGGCATCGGTTTTATAACCCATCAGCTGTCCGAACACATATTCCGGAACCGGAGCACCTTCATCTGTACCCACTCCTACAGAAGTAATGCTTATTCCTTCTTTATTAGCCAATCTGATGGCAGCATTATCATTTCCTTCATTATCTTCACCGTCACTCAAAAGAATTACTTTTCTGGATCCTTTGCTCACATTTTTAAATTTTTCAGCAGCGGCCTGCATTCCTTTCAGAAAATCTGTTCCCTGAATCTGCATAGAGCTGGTTTCAATACCGCTGATATAAGTTTCGGCAGAATTATAATCTGTTGTCAGAGGCATAATAGACATGGCATTTCCTGCAAAAATCACGATACCGACTTTGTCATTATTCATTTTCTTCATGGTAGCCAGCATCAGATTTTTGGCTTCCGTTAAACGGCTTGGATCTATATCTTCAGCGTTCATAGAATTGGATACATCCAGCATAAAGATCACATTGTTCAGTTTTTGGGTACTTTTTACCTCTTCTGAACCGTTCAGAAGGTCAATGATAGAGAATATCAGAAATAATGTTCCCAATAAATATAATGCAGGAAAGAACTTTGTAAATCCTGATCTTTTCTCAAATAAGTTCTCGTGAAACTGGCTGGCCGCAAAAATTTCTCTTTTTTTATTTCTCCATTGTAAAAAACGGATCAAGAAAGAAGCTAACAGCGGCAGAAGCAACAGTAAAAATAAATACCAATAATTTCCTAAAGACCAACTCATCAGCTTAAAATTTTATAAAATACCCATCTCAACAATGCATCCAATACCAACATAGCCAGTGCAATCCAAAGGAATATTTTGAAATATTCTTCATAATTGTACAGCTTGGAAACCTTTACATCAGATTTTTCCAATTGGTTGATCTCATTATATACTTCTTCCAGACTGCTGTTTGAGGTAGCTCTGAAATATTTACCTCCCGTTGTCTGTGCTATTTCTCTCAAGGTATTTTCATCAATGGTAACCTCTGTTTCCGTAAAAATAAGGTCTCCAAAAATATCCTGAGATGTCGGCATCAGTGCATAACCATTGGTTCCTATTCCTATTGAATATACCTTTATATTATTATTTTTTGCAAGTTCGGCTGCGATCTGTGGAGGAATTGCATTCTGAATATTGCTTACTCCATCCGTCATCAGAATGATTACTTTACTTTTGGCTTTGCTTTTAATCAAATGATTCACCGCTACGGAAAGACCTTCTCCGATAGCTGTTCCAGGTTCAAGACCTGCAGAATTCAGATTTTTAATTTCATCAATAACGACCTGATGATCTGAGGTAACCGGAACTTTAGTAAAAGCTTCAGCCGCATAGGCAACCACTCCTATTCTGTCGTTCGGACGTTTCTGGACAAATTTCACGGCAATATCTTTCAATGCTGTGATTCTGTCCGGACTAAGATCTTTAGCAAGCATACTTAGAGAAACATCAATAGATAACATAATATCCACTCCCTTTGTATCGTCTCTGTCCTGAGAAATGGTAAACGTTCTCGGTCTTGCCATGGCAATAATCAACGCAGAAAGAATGATATACTTCGAAATTTTCAGTAAAAAAAGTACACCCTGGATGCCACCGCTATGATCCATATTTTTTACCGTAGGAACTTTTATACCTTTTCTTTTATTTCTTCCAATATCCTTAATTAAAAGTGGAATAAAAAGCAGAAAAAGCAGCAAAAACCATGGACTGTAAAACTCAAAATTAAACATCCTTTCTTAAGTTTTCGAATTCTAAATCTTTGGATGATCTTTTCACAAAATCCCTGATATTGGCAAAATCTCTTTCCATGGTTTCCTGATCCGGGAATGTTTTGGCAAATTTCACCAGGTCTCCTCTAAGAAATACATCTTCTATTATTTTTTCGTTGTCCTGCGATATTGTATTATTTTTTTTCATGACATCTATAAGGTCATCAGTAAGAAGTACATCTGCCGGAAGGCGGTATTGTTTTGTAATGAAGGTTCTGGAAATATCGATCAGTTCCACATAAAATGAACGGAAGTTTCCGCCTTCAATATATTTTTTCTTTTTAAGGGAATCAAGTTCTTTTAAGGTCTGATTGGTAGCCACTACAGGAGAACTCTTTGATTTTCTTCCCCATTTTACAAACATAATAATGGCAATAACCAGTGCAATCCCTGCCAATGCTGCAAGAATATAAAACTTGTAAAGCTCCCAGTAATCTTTGGGTTCAAGTTTCACCTGCTTGTTATTCATGATATCATTGATCTGATCTGCTTTTTGAGCTGTATTAATGACATCTATTTCATAAGGAATCGTTTTAAGTATTCGATCTCCTACTTTGAATTCCAGTTCCGGAATGGTAAATTTTCCTTCTTCAAAAACAGCAAACTCTATCTTTCTTTCATACGTGTTAGCCGTTTGTCCGATACTGTCTTTGGTTTCTTCAAAATGAAAAGGGAGCAGCTCATTTTTGGCAGCCGAAGTTACCTGCTGTTCATTAAGGTTATCAATCTTTATGGTAAGATGATTAATTTCTCCCAGAGCAAGAGTCTTCTTTTCTACGTTAGAGGATAATATCTGTGAAAAAGCATTTGCACAGATCAGAAAAGATAATATTAAAAGTATTTTTCTCAATGTTAAAATAATAAAGGCAGCTGCCTCATGTTTTTTAGTTACGAGCAAAGCCCGATGTTATTTTTTCTGAAAGTAATTATACAATAATTTTGAATAATCTGAGCCGGTATTGATATTCATAAAACTGGCAGAGCTGTTGGAAAAATCTTCTTCCAGGGCTCTCAGTTTTTGTTTTTGAGCTTCCGCGAAGGTATACCGCCATCTTGCACTGGAAGTATTGGCCCAGATCTCTTTTCCGGTTTCCACATCAAGTAAACGGGCATATCCTACGTCAGGAATTTCATTATCTTTTTCATCATAAATCCTCATTCCCAGCAACTGATGTTTCTTTGATGCCACTCTCAGCATTTTGGAATCATAGGCATCCTCAAAATCTGAAAACAGAAATACCAGAGATTTTCTTTTAAAAATTCCCATCATATATTCCATTGCCTTGTCTATTTTAGATTCTGCCGGAACATAATCTGCAGTGAGAATATTACTGATAATGGAAAGAATATGTTTTCTTCCTTTTTGGGGAGGAATGACTTTGTATACTTTATCCGCAAACAGGATCAGTCCTACTTTATCATTATTACCTGCTGCTGAAAAGCCTAAACTGGCTGCAATTTCGGCTACGTATTCCCTTTTCAGCTGAACCTTTGTGCCATAATCCATGGAAGCGGAAATATCAACCAGAATCATCATTGTCAATTCCCTTTCTTCTTCCATTACTTTTACAAATGGCTCACGGAAACGTGCGGTTTTATTCCAGTCGATTCTTCTGATCTCATCACCAAACTGGTAGGGACGTACTTCCGAGAAAGTCATCCCCTGCCCTTTAAAGGCACTGTGATATTGTCCCATTAAAGCAGCCTCCGTCTTTTTTCTGGTACGGATTTCAATCTGCTTTACTTTTTTTACAATATCTTTTATCTGCATAGACGAGTTTAATGTTTAAAATTCTAAGTTTAATGTTGAGTGCGGAATTCGGGGTTAATCTTTTAATTCGATAGAAACATTCAACCACTCATTGTCAAACTTCGGGCTGTATTTTTTATAAAAATTGATGGCTGGTTCATTCCAGTTCAATACCTGGAATACCATTCCGCTGTAATTATTGGCTTTACCATATTCCAGCGTTGCATCAAATAATTTCTTTCCTATTTGTTTTCCTCTCAGTCTTTCTGTAACAACAAGATCTTCCAGATACAGCCTTCGTCCTTTCCATGTTGAATATCTGTCGTAGTACAATGATATTCCAACTATTCCTCCTTCATATTCTGCCACGAAAGCTCCCCACACGGGAGAAGTTCCGAAACCATCCTGAGTAAAACCCTCCAAAGTAACGGTTACTTCATGCAATGCTTTTTCATATTCTGCCAATTCTTTTATCAAACCTAACATGGAAGCACAATCCTGCTGAACTGCTTTTCTTATGATCACATCACTCATTATGGTGCCTGTATTTTTGCTAAAATTCTGTTAATAATTTCTTCTGTTGAAATTTCTTCTGCTTCAGCTTCAAAGGTTAAGCCCATCCTGTGTCTCAATACATCTTTTGCCAATGCTTTTACATCTTCCGGAATTACAAATGCTCTTCCTTTTAAGAACGCATAGGCTCTTGAGGCAATAGCAAGGTTAATGGATGCTCTTGGAGAAGCTCCGAAACTGATATAATTTTTAAGTTCAGAAAGACCGTAATTTTCCGGATAACGTGTTGCAAACACCATATCCAGTATATATTTTTCAATTTTCTCGTCGAGATAAATCTGATTGATCAGTTCTTTCGCATCTACAATATCCTGAAGGGAAATGACAGGTTTCACTGTGGGCTGATGGGATGTTGAAACCATTCTCATCACCTGTCTTTCGTCTTCAAAAGCAGGATAATCTATAGTACACTTCAACATAAAACGGTCGCTTTGTGCTTCAGGCAGCAAATAAGTTCCTTCCTGATCAATTGGGTTCTGCGTTGCCAATACCAGGAACGGTTTTGGAAGTTTCATGGTTTCATCACCAATTGTCACCTGTTTTTCCTGCATAACCTCCAAAAGAGCGGACTGTACTTTTGCCGGCGCACGGTTGATCTCATCCGCTAAAACAAAGTTCGCGAATACCGGTCCTTTTTTTATAGAAAAATCATTGTCTTTGATATTAAAGATCATGGTTCCTACTACATCAGCAGGAAGTAAATCCGGTGTAAACTGAATTCTTGAAAAATCTCCATGAACAGCGTCTGCCAATGTTTTTATCGCTAAGGTTTTAGCCAGTCCCGGAACTCCTTCAAGAAGGACGTGTCCATTTCCCAAAAGTCCTACCAAAAGACGATCTACCATGTATTCCTGTCCAATAATAACTTTGTTGATTTCCTGTCTCAGAAGAGAAAATAAGTAGTTTTTTTCTTTTACTTTTTCCGTCAATTGGCGGATATCTTCAGCTTGATATATCTCTGACATAGCTTGATTTAAAATAAGTGGTAAATTTCTGATAAATACTTGCATTAATCAACATAATAAATGCCATTTTTGAGTTAAAGTTTGTTAAAAATTCCGGCATTGATGCGAGGTTATGAATTGCTGAAGGCTTAAAACTCAATAAGATTATTAGTTTTTTTCATAAAAATATATAAATTTTGCTTCAATCATCTGTTCAAAAATTGTCATTTCCAGTTTATTAAACTATTTTTGGAGATTAAAAATTCTGCAAAATGAATTATCATTTTCAAGCACACAGACAGGTAAGAAAGAACCTATTAGATATCCTTCAGAATACCTCTCATGAAGACCTGATTCTGATTCCGGATGGTTTCAACAACAATATTTACTGGAATATTGCACATACTGTTGCCACACAGCAGCTGCTGCACTATTACCTGAGCGGAAATCCTTTCCGTATTGACAAGTATTGGATTGAGACCTACAAGAAAGGAACTTTACCCAACTTAAATGTTCAGAAATCTGAAGTGGAAGATTTAGAATTTTTGCTTACAGAAACTTCAAAGATTTTAATGAAGGATTATGACAGTGATTTCTTCTCAGATTACACTCCCTACACTACAAGTTTCGGAATGGATCTGAAAAGCATCCAGGATGCTATCATCTTCAACAATATGCATGAAACCCTTCACTACGGATATGTGATGGCACAAAAAAGAGCAATTTTAGGAGAGAAAGGCAGATAGTGAATCTTGCTGCGCAAGTCAATAGTCAAATGTAAATATGCATCCACCAGATTGACTTACAAAGTAAAATTCACGATTGACAATTCACTCTATAACTATATAATATATTTTCAATGAAAGACGATTTTATTTTCGGGCTGCGTCCCGTGATTGAAGCAATTGAAGCGGGAAAAACGATTGACAAGATCTTTGTGCAGAATGCACTTCAGGGTCCTATTTATGCTGAATTAAAAGCCATTTTAGCGAAAAATAAAATCCGTCCCAATTATGTTCCGGTTGAAAAACTGAACCGCTTTACAAGAAAAAACCACCAGGGTGTGGTTGCTTTTATTTCGGATGTACCGTTTCATAAGGTGGAGGATATTGTTCCACAGTTATTTGAACAGGGAAAAACACCTTTTCTTTTAATCCTGGACAGACTTACTGATGTCAGAAACTTCGGTGCGATCTGCAGAACGGCAGAATGTGTAGGAGTAGACGCGGTTATCATTCCGGAAAAGGGTGCAGCTCCTATTAACTCCGATGCTATAAAAACTTCTGCAGGTGCTATTTACAACATTAAAATATGTAAAGAAAACAACCTGGCTCATGCAGTAGATTTCCTTCAGCAAAGCGGAATTTCTGTGTATGCAGCCAGTGAAAAAGCTCAGAAATTAATTTATGATGTTAACATGACAGAGCCATGCGCTATTGTTATGGGAAATGAAGAAACCGGAATTTCTAAAGAAGTATTGCATCATGCTGATGAAAAAATAAAACTTCCTATTGAAGGAAAAACTCAATCTCTGAATGTATCTGTAGCATGTGGGGCAATTTTGTATGAAGCGGTAAGACAAAAAATGGCCGTAATACCCAATCCATAAACAAAGACAGTACAATCACGTTGCAGTATTATGAGGATATTGTTTTTATATGTATTTCAGATTTATCTGTCAAAAAATACAGAATCATAATCCTTTCCAATGAATCAGGTGGAGAATATGAAGCAAAACCGCATGATATTGCAGATTAAGAAATAGTAGTAAAAAATAAAGTTTAAAAAATCAAATGAAGAACATTGCAGCGCTTGCGCTTATATCATCAATAGCCCTTGTATCTTGTAAAAAAGAAACGGCAAAAATAACAAAAGTAGATCCTAAAACCGGAAAGACAGTAACTGTAGAAGTTCCTGCTGATTCTGTAGCAAAAGTGGCAGAAAATCCGGCAATTAAAGATTCTGCGGGAGTTATCACACAGACTTTCAAATTAGAAAAAGGAAAGACATATCCACTTACCACTTATCAGAGGGATGTAAAAACCATGACAGATCCTCAGGGAAAATCCATCACGGCTACCAGCGAATCTACAGATGAAATGAATTTTGTAGTGGATGACATCAAAGGAAACGTATATGAGATGACCCTTAACCTTGTAGCAAAGAGAAGTTCTCAGTCAGCACAGGGAAAAACGGTAGTAGTAGACACTAAACTTCCTCTTCCTAAAGAAGATGATCTTAAAATGATCTGGAATGTCAACAAAGCACTTACCGGAAACAAACTTCAGATGAAGATGGATACCAAAGGGAATGTAATTTCTATTACCGGATTTGATGCTGTTTACACAAAAGTAGGTAACGCCGTAGGTACACTTATCAAAGATGCCAATGAAAAAGCAAGCGTAGTAGCGAGCCTTAAGCAGTCATTCAACGAAAAAGTACTGAAAGATCAGTTCCATAAAAACCTGATGATTATTCCTAAAAAAGGAGTAAAAATGGGAGAAAAGTGGTCAACTTCTGAAAATGCTGATCCAAGCGGAAGCGTAAAAGTAACATCAAATTATGTGCTTAAAAGCTTAGGAAACGGAGCAGCAGAAATTGCAGTAACCGGAGGTATTCCTAAGAAAACAGAAAAGAAAGCTCAAGGGCCAATTACACACAGCCTGAGCAGTGAACTGGTTCAGAACGGAACCATTAAATTTGACGAAAGTACTGGATGGATTACCAACCTGAATATCAACGTAAAAACAACTCAGATAGAAACCATTTCAGATGGAAAACAATCTCAGTCTATGAAGAGCGTTTCCAATTCTTCGGTAATGGTAAACCCATCTGCCAAATAACTTGAATAAACATTCAGGGTTTAAAGTTTACATGTTGAACCCTGAACTTTAAACAAAAAAATTATGAAGTACATTCTTGAGTTAGTACTCTCTGCCATTATTATTTTCTTTGTCTGGAACATTCTGAAAAGGATTTTCTTTAAGACATTCTACAGCTATCGTTTCAATAACGACAACCAGAATAACAGACAGCAGGACATACAAAACTCGAATAAGAATAACCAACAGAACCTTAACTGGGATGCAGAAACTGTAGACTACGAAGAGGTGAAAGAGAGTAAGGACAAAAGGTAAAAATTCCAAGAAATAAAAGATAATAACCAGCATGGCAAAAAATAAAAACTTAATTTATATTGCAGCTTCATTAGTAGTATTTATAGTTTTAGCATTTTTATATTCCACTCCTGTATTTTCAGGGAAACAGCTTTTCCAGCACGACATCGTGCAGTACAGAGGAGGAGCAAAAGAACTGCTCGATTATAGAGCTAATACCGGAAATGAGACCTATTGGAGTGACTCCATGTTTGGGGGAATGCCGACTTATCAGATGGGAAGCCAGTTCAAAGGTGACATCATCAAAAAAATCGACAGCAATCTGAATTTCCTGCCAAGGCCGGTTAATTATCTCTTCCTGCTGTTTGCAGGTTTTTTCCTTTTGGGAATGGTAGTAGTCAGAAATTGGAAATATGCACTCTTAGGAGCCACTTTCTTCGGGCTTTCAACCTATTTTTATATCATTATTGCCGCCGGACATAATGGTAAAGTCAATACCATTGAATATTTTGCACCGCTGCTCGCCGGTATTTTACTGGTGTATATCAGAAAACAATACATCTGGGGGTTCATTGTCACTACCCTTTTTATGGGTCTTCAAATTGCTGCGAACCACCCACAGATGACCTATTATCTTTTCCTTGCTTTAGGATTCTTATTCCTATCTGAACTCATCAGAGCTATCCAGAAAAAGACACCGATGAAGCATTTCCTTATTTCATCAGGAATTATAGCAGCATCATGTGTTATCGGAGTGGGAATGAATTCACAAAGAATCATGGCCAATTCTGAATATGTAAAAGAAACAGTTCGTGGAAAGCAGATTTTAAATAACGACAGCCATACTTCAGGAAAATCCGGAATGGACAAAGAGAGCATGCTGATGTGGAGCTACGGGCAACTGGAAACTTTAAACCTTTTTATCCCAAGATTAATGGGTGGCGGAAGCCAGGAACCTGAAGGAAAAGAAATCATGAACAGAGTTCAGGAACTGGTTCAGGAAAATGTAGGCTCACAGGCAGAAATGGATAGAATTTCCAAAGGTTTCAGCGGGGTAACCTACTGGGGAGATCAGCCGGGAACTTCCGGACCAGCCTATCAGGGAGCTATTGTATGTTTCCTTGCCTTATTGGGATTCTTTTTTGCCTCTAAAAAATACCGTTACTGGATTTTAGGAGCTTCCATTCTCACTATTTTGCTGGCCTGGGGAAGTAACTTCATGCCGCTATCCGACTTCTTTATCGATTATGTACCGTTCTATAATAAATTCAGAGCGCCTTCATCCATCTTAGTTGTAGTAGAGCTACTATTCCCTTTAATTGCCATTTTAGGATTATACAGATTTTTCACAGATGAAAAACTGACCGAAGAATACAAACAGAAAATCCTTCTTTATGTGGGAGGTGGAACGTTAGGATTTTTGTTGATTCTTTTAGTCTTTGGAAAGTCATTACTAGGTTTTGCTACAGAAAGCGAAAAAACCTACTTCCCTCCTTTCCTTCTCGATTATCTTGTAGATGAAAGATATAAACTATTCAGAATAGATGCGATAAAAGCATTCATCTATGTAGCGATTGCTGCAGCTGCTTTATTCTTAACTTTAAAGAAAAAGCTTAATCAGAATATAGCTTTGATTATCATCGGAGTGGTAAGTTTATTTGATCTTTGGTCCGTCAACAAGCGTTACTTAAACGATGAAAATTATGTAGATAAAATCTTTGCTGAAAATCCTTTCCAGACAGAAAGCTCAGATCTGCTGGCTGAAAAAGTTCAGGGAAATCCAAATCTGGAATCTATTTTATCCAATGTCAACATCAACAAAACATTGGAAACGATTGCTGAAAAAGACAAAACGCACTACAGAATTTACAACCAGACACTGGGTGTAACCAGTGAAACCAATACGTCTTATTTTAAGGCTTCCATTGGAGGTTATCACGCTGTTAAATTAAGAAGATACGATGATGTACTAAATGAATACATTAATAGTGTCGACAGTGTAAAAACACCTAATATTTTAAACTTATTAAATGCCAAATACATGGTTTTCGGAGGCCCTGAGCAGCCACAGGTTGTTCCTAATCCAAAAGCCAACGGAAATGCATGGTTTGTAAGTGATTTAAAATTTGTAGATACTCCTAACCAGGAAATAAAAGCTATCGGGAGTATAGACAACAAAAAAACGGCTGTCATTTCTTCATCTGACAAATCATATTTTGATAACAAACCTGTTCAGGCAGATTCTACAGCATTTATTACTCTTACAAAATACCAGCCTAACGAACTTGAATTTAAATCTCAGTCTAAAACACCTCAATTGGCCGTATTCTCTGAAGTTTACTATCCTCATGGATGGAAAGTACTTGTGGACGAGAAAGAAGTTCCGTACATCAAAGCAGATTATTTGCTTCGTGCCGTACATGTTCCGGCAGGAAATCACCATATCAGAATGGTTTTTGAACCTGAAGTGATTGAAAAAGGAAAATGGATTTCTCTTCTTTCATTCGGATTATTTATCCTGCTGGCTGCATTTGGAATTTTCTGGATGAATAAGAACAAGAAAAAAGAGATTGCAGCTGAACAAAATGCTTAATGAAGAGATAGAGTGAGATTCTTCACTGCGCTACGCTTCGTTCAGAATGACATGGTTGACAGAAGTAAATAAATGGAACAGAAAAAAATATTGATTATCACCTATTACTGGCCTCCTGCGGGAGGTCCTGGTGTTCAAAGATGGCTGAAATTCGCAAAATATCTGCCAGATTTTGGCTGGAAACCGATCATCTATACTCCGGAAAATCCAAGTTATCCATTGCTGGACGAAACGTTGATGAAAGACGTTCCTGAAAATATTGAGATGGTAAGAACCAAAATCTGGGAACCTTATCAGCTGGCTGAAAAACTGAACAAAAGCAATAAAAAATTCAAAGCGGGACAGTTTGATGTAGGAAAAAACCAAAGCTGGAAATCCAGACTTTCAATTTGGGTAAGAGGTAACTTTTTCATTCCTGATGCCAGAGTCTTTTGGGTAAAACCTTCTATTGCATTTTTAGAAAAATACCTGAAAGAGAATTCAATAGACACCATCGTTACGTCCGGTCCTCCCCACTCGCTCCATCTGATTGGTTTAGGGCTTAAAAATAAAATGCCGGATTTGAAATGGATTGCCGATTTCCGTGATCCATGGACAGAGATTTCCTATTACAAACATTTGAAATTAACCAAAAGTTCGGATAAAAAACACCGTCAGCTGGAAAGTGCTGTATTTAAAAATGCAGACATTACCTTAGCGACAAGCTACACTGATGCGGAAAACTTCAGGAAAACAGGAGCCAATGCCGTTTGTATTACGAACGGATTTGATGAAAGTGATGCAGGGCAAAAAGGTGAAAAAGCAAATCCACAGGCTAGTAAAACGTTCACGCTAAGTTATATAGGAGTTTTGGAACAACTCAGAAATCCTGATAATCTATGGAAAGCACTTGATGAACTGATCAGGGAAAATGTCGATTTTGCCACTGATTTTAAATTAAAATTTGTCGGAAGAATAGATGATAAAATTTTACAGTCCATTGAAAATTCAAGCCTGAAAAACCATATCCTGAACCTTGGATACCTTGCTCATGGGAAAGCGGTAGAAGAGATGCAGAATTCTGATCTGCTTCTTATTACCAATTTCCCGAATGAATCTTCAAAGGGAATCATCCCAGGAAAAATCTTTGAATATCTGGCTTCAGGAAAACAGATTCTTTCCTTCGGGCCTGAGAAAGCTGATGTGGCAAAAATTCTGGAAGAAACTAAGGCAGGAAAACATTTTAGTTATCAGGATACAGAAACTGTCAAAAAATTTGTTCTAGAAAAATTTGAACTTTGGAAAAATGGCAGCCTTCTTGAAAACACTCAGCATATTGAGCAGTTCTCAAGAAAAAATCTTACTCAGCAGCTGACTGAAGTTTTGAGATAAAAAAGAGAAAGAAGTTAGAGGCTGGAAGCTGGAAGTTTATTCCATTTCCCTGCTTCTAACTTCTAACTTCTAACTTCTAACTTCTAACTTTGAACTTTTATATCGTCCACTGATCGTTCACCACAGCAATCAGATAATATTTACCCTGAAATTCTTCCCATACAAATCGGACCGTTTTCCAGTCCATATTACCGGATTTTTCGGTTCCTTTGATATAGTTTTCTGTGAAATCGGCTTTTGGATAAATCTCTTTTAAATTATTCAGGGAATTTCCTCCTCCGATAAATTTATTCAATGAATATTGTGAAGCTGTAAAGTCTTTGGAAAACACCCATTTACCCAAATAATCATTAATTGTTGCTTTATAAGGATCTCCTGAGCCATCTTGTAACCCCCATGTAAACAACGTTTTAGCAGGCTGGTATTTTTCAAAATCTGCTTTAGAAAAATGTTTATCTTCCTTCAGATTAACAAAAGCATACATTGAAAACCGAATTCCTTTCTGCGGGTGGATCAGGGAAGCAAAAGCAGTGTAATCTTTATTCTTCAGTGCCTTCAAAACCTCATCATTAGTCTGCTTTAAAGCAGCTTCTTTATCAGCATTATTCTGAACCGTACCTGCACTGTCTGTTTTATTTTGTGCAATGGAATCGATCTCGTTCGGAACAGGTTTTCCAGCTTCTTTCTTACAGGCTGCAACAAGACTCAAAACGACTACAGCGATCAATAATTTTTTCATATTTTACATTTTGCAATGGGTAAAAACACCAAAACTGATGCCAAGCGGTAAATAACGTAAAGAGATAAAGACTATGAGGATTGGTAGGTTTCCGCTTCTCATTTTAAAAATTACATCGTACATTTGTTAGATGGAAATGTTGGACATTCTGATTATCGGGGCCGGACCCATCGGTTTGAACTGCGCCCTTGAAGCTCAAAAAAACAATCTTAGTCATGTAATCATAGAAAAAGGAACCATTGTCAACTCACTGTACAATTATCCTTTGTACATGCGTTTTTTCTCCACTGCTGAAAAGCTGGAAATTGATGAGATTCCCTTTATTTCTACTGCTCCAAAACCTGGAAGACAGGAAGCTTTGGAATACTATCAGGGAATTGCCAGACAAAAAAACCTGAATATCAATCTTTATGAAAAGGTTTTGAATGTCTTGAAAAAAGATGAAATATTTGAAATCAAAACTACCAAAGCAATCTATCGGGCTAAAAATGTAGTTATTGCTACCGGATTCTATGATATTCCTAATCTTATGAATATTCCAGGAGAAAATCTTCCGAAAGTCAAACATTATTATACAGAACCCTATCCTTACACAAGACAGAAAATTGTTGTTGTAGGATCAAGCAACTCTGCTGTAGATGCAGCTCTGGAAACCTACAGAAAAGGAGCTGATGTAACGATGATTGTCCGTCATTCTGAGATTTCAAAAAGTGTAAAATATTGGGTAAAACCGGATATTGAAAACAGAATTGCAGAGGGCAGTATTAAAGCTCATTTTAATGCAGAAATGATCGAGATTAAAGAAAATTCTGTGGTTTTTAAAGATGAGAAAGGAGAAACTCATGAAATTGACAATGATTTCGTACTGGCCATGACCGGCTACCTTCCGGATTTTGATTTTCTGAAAAATTCAGGAATAGAACTCAACGGCGACTGCCTCAATCCATTTTATAATCCTGAAACCATGGAAACCAATATTTCTAATCTCTATCTTGCAGGAGTAGTTTGCGGAGGAAAAGATACCCACCTTTGGTTTATTGAAAATTCAAGGATTCACGCGAATATGATCATCAATACCATTCTTTCAAAATCTTAATATTAAGCCATTAATATATTTAAAAACATTACTGTCCGATAAAAAGTATAAATACATTGAAAATATCAATATTTACAGCATGAATTAACAGGTCACTCCTCTGGAGCTTTATTTTTCACCGGGACTTCATTTTTTTCTACTAACAGCAGATCCCGATGGGATCAAATCCAGCTCCCATGAGAGCTAACTGTTAATAGGACGTATTTGTTTTAAAATTATAGCTCCAGAGTAATTATGTTTTAATTTAATCGGACAAGAATGATTAATAAAAGTTTCCGGGCAATTTCTACGAAATTGCCCGGAAACTTTTTATTTTTAAATTCATGAACAAAGGTCTATATAATCTCTTTTTCTACCTTATTTTTATCCTTAAGCATCCATGGAATGATAAAGTAAAAGCCAGTCGCGATAACTGCCGCCAGTACTCCTGTTCCGATCCATAATACACTGAAACCTAATTTTTCAGCGATCAGTGTTCCTATATAAGGTGTGATGATAAAGGCAATGGAAAATGACATTCCGTTCAATCCCATATAAGCGCCTTTGTTATTCTCTCCCGAACGTAATGCCGTAATGGTTGACATAAAAGGGAGTGTCCATATTTCTCCTACACAAAGCAGTGTCATAGACAATACAAGCGTAATCAAACTGTAATCGAAAGCAAGCATGGCGTAGGAAATACCACACAGGAAAGTCCCGATCAACATCGTAAAAGCTAATGTGAAATACTTCTCAGCAATCTGTACCAGTCCCATTTCAAGCAGTACAATCAGGAAACCACTGTATCCGAGAATATATCCGATATTCTGCTGGCTCAGGTGTGCTGTATCCTTATAAAATATCGTCAGCGTACTGAACAACTGGAAAAAACATATGGAAAACAACATACAAAATACGCAGTAAATCAAGAATTTACTATCGCGATAGGGTGAACTTTCCTTTTTAATAACAATCGCTTCTTTTATCTTTTTCGCTTTCTCTTTCGCCAGTCTTGCACGGTCTTTAAAAAACCAGATATACATCAATCCTGCCAGCAAAGCAGCCAATGCATTGCTGAAAAACAGAAATTCATAAGAAATAGCCGATAAAATACCACCCAGCGCCGGACCAATGGAAAATCCAAGATTAACAGCCATACGATTGAGCGAAAAAGCACGGGTAATATTCTCAGGTTTTGCATATTTGGTAATCGCCACCGAGTTGGCCGGACGGAACGTTTCACTTACAATACTTTGGGCTAAAATAATTCCCGCCAGACCAGCTTCCGTTGTAAAAAGCGGAATCAGACAGAATAAAGGAACGCTGAGCAGTAAACTCAGACTCTGTACCCTATACTCTCCTATTTTATCCGTGATCATACCGCCCAGCCATGATCCAATGACCGAACCTATTCCAAAAAAACTCAGTACAATTCCGGAATTTTCAATACTGAAATGTAAATGATTGGTCATATAAACTCCCAGAAACGGAAGTACCATAGAACCGGCCCTGTTGATGAGCATTACCAACGCCAGCATCCAACTCTCCTGCGAGAGTCCTTTAAAAGAACTCGTATATACGTTAATTAATCTCACAATACTATTTTTGGGGAAATTTGAAAGTGCAAAATTAGCTAAAAATAACCCAAAAAGCCTCTATTTAAAACCTTTTTCATCAATAACTTCCATACAAACAGTCTGTCAGTATAAAAATGGATTATTTAAAATATAAAATCCAAAGACTTTTATAAAAATCGTAAATTGCAGTAACAGTAAGGCTATTTAAGCTAAAAACCTCTTCAAAAACCATAAAATTTAATCAATACTAAGAATGGTAACCTACGAAAATTTACATGATACGCTATCCTTTTACAGTATTGACTGCCGGCAATCCTATTACATTTCTTCCGGGAAACCCATTTTCAAATTCCCTAAAGCTTCTTTCAGGATGGATTATTACGCTCTATGTATCTGTACTGCCGGAGAAATCAATATTGAGATAGACCGTCAGAAATATAAAATAGAGGCCCACAGTTTTCTTATGGCTGCTCCTTCCACAATTGTAAAATTTGTAAAGACGAGTGAAGATTTTACGATGAAACTGCTGTTCTTCGACAAGAATTTCCTGATTAAAAATATTTCCAATCCTTTTATTATTGAAAAAATGAATCTTTTTTCCAAAGGTTCATACAGCATCGTAAAAACTACGGCAACTAATTCTTCACTCCTGCAAAACCTTCTGGACTACCTTGATAAAAAATCGAAAAAACAGGGAAAGTTTACGGAAGAGATTATCCGTACCATTATTTTCAATCTTCTGCTGGAGACTGCTGAGATTATGGAACAGGAAAATGCTTCCAATCCGGAAAAAGAAGAAGGGAAAAAAGACCTTTATCTCAAATTCAGTAAACTGGTCCGTGAAAATATCACCAGGGAACGGGCGGTTCAGTTTTATGCAGATCAACTTCATGTTTCCAATAAATACCTCATCGAAATCATTAAGAAAGCAAGTGGAAAAACCCCTCATGAGGTTATTGATGAGGCGCTGCTTAAAGAAGCTTATGTAATGCTTGGAAATCCCGGGATCACCATATCAGAAATTGCCTTTGAACTTCAGTTTAATTCGGCGTCAGCCTTCGGCCGTTTCTTTAAAAAACATACGACGCTTTCGCCTTCGGAATACAGAACTAAAGAAAATATTCAGTCATGAGAATTTGGGGATAATAATTCTGAACTTGAGGATATATATCGCTTTCTGAATAGAGGTACCTTTATACTGTTAATTAAAAACAATAAAAGATGAGTACGATCAATTCAAAATTCGATAAAGTTTTAAATACCTCTGAGCAGTTCGGCAAAGTAAACCACGAACCGGATTCAAGTAAAGAAGTTCAGATTAACACTCCTGAAAAGACGATGCCTTTCTCCGACCAGATCGGGAATTACCAACGTAATAAAGGTATTCCTTTGCAATCTTACGAAAACAGTAAAATCTATATTGTAGGAAGCGGAATTGCCGGTATGTCGGCAGCGTATTATTTTATCCGTGATGGCCGTGTACCAGGCAAAAATATTATTTTTCTCGATCAGCTGGATGTGGAAGGCGGATCTCTGGATGGAGCCGGAAATGCCAAAGACGGTTACATCATACGTGGAGGAAGAGAAATGGATATGACCTATGAAAATTTATGGGATATGTTCCAGGATATTCCTGCCCTGGAGCTGCCTGCGCCTTACAGTGTGCTGGATGAATACCGCCTCATAAATGATAACGACCCGAACTATTCCAAAGCAAGACTCATTCATAACCAGGGACAGATCAAGGATTTCAGTAAATTCGGACTTGAGAAAAAGGATCAGCTGGCCATTGTAAAATTGCTGTTAAAGAAAAAAGAAGAGCTGGACGACCTTACCATTGAAGATTATTTTTCTGAGTCTTTCCTGAACAGTAATTTCTGGTTTTTCTGGCGTTCTATGTTTGCATTCGAAAACTGGCACAGCTTACTGGAACTGAAACTTTATATGCACAGATTTCTTCATGCCATTGACGGAATGAAAGACTTCTCATGCCTTGTTTTCCCAAAATATAACCAGTATGACACTTATGTAACTCCATTAAAAAACTTCCTTGTGGAAAAAGGAGTGCAGATTCAGTTCAACACTTTGGTAAAAGATCTTGATATTCATATTAATACGGAAGGAAAAACAGTAGAAGGAATCATCACTGAACAAAATGGAGAAGAAGTAAGAATACCAATTGGTAAAGACGACTACGTAATTGTAACTACCGGATCTATGACTGAAAGTACGTTCTACGGAGACAACAATACTGTTCCCGAAGTTACGATAGATAACAGCAGCGCCGGACAAAGTGCCGGATGGAAACTATGGAAAAATCTTGCAGCGAAATCTGAAGTGTTCGGGAAGCCTGAAAAATTCTGTAGTCATATTGAAAAATCTTCCTGGGAATCTGCTACATTAACCTGTCGTCCATCTGCCTTCACAGAAAAGCTTAAAGAACTGTGTGTAAATGATCCTTATTCCGGAAGAACAGCTACAGGAGGGATTATTACCATTACAGACTCTAATTGGGTGATGAGCTTTACCTGCAACAGACAGCCGCACTTCCTTACCCAGCCGGATGACATCCTTGTAGTATGGGTATACGCTTTACTGATGGGTAAAGAAGGTAATTACATTAAAAAAACAATGCCTCAGTGTACCGGAAACGAAATTCTTGCCGAGCTGTGTTATCACCTTGGAATGACTGATCAACTGGATAACGTTATAGAAAACACCATTGTACGTACAGCATTCATGCCTTACATCACTTCTATGTTTATGCCAAGAGCAATGGGAGACCGTCCGAGAGTAGTTCCTGAAGGATGTACCAACTTAGGTCTTGTAGGACAGTTTGTAGAAACCAATAATGATGTTGTCTTCACCATGGAAAGCTCTGTGAGAACGGCGAGAATAGCTGTTTACAACCTTCTTAATCTCAATAAACAGGTTCCGGACATCAATCCGTTGCAGTATGACATCCGACATTTATTAAAAGCTACCCAGGCTTTGAATGACTATAAACCCTTCCTGGGAGAAGGAATTTTAAGAAAAATATTAAAAGGAACTTACTTTGAACATATCCTTGTAAACCGTCCTGAAGAACAGGAAGAGCATGAATCTTTCCTGACCAGATTTCAGGAATGGGTAAAAGGAGTAAAAGGCTAAAAGATCATCGAATAAAAGCATCTTTAATCAAAAATCAATCACATGGATTTTAAAAATATAACGATAGCGGGAAGTGGTGTATTGGGATATCAGATCGCCTTCCAGACTGCCTATCACGGATTCAAAGTTACTGTATATGATATCAATGATGAAGTACTGGAAAAAGCCAAAGGTAAGTTCAACGCTTTAAGTGAAGCTTACAAAAAGGACCTGGGAGCAACGCAGGAGCAACTAGACTCCACGTTTAAAAATATCAGCTATTCATCTGATCTTGCTGAGGCAGTAAAAGATGCCGATCTTCTGATAGAAGCTGTTCCCGAAGATCCAGCCATTAAGATGGATTTCTACCATAAACTGGCTCAGACAGCCCCTGAAAAAACCGTATTTGCAACGAATTCTTCCACCCTTCTTCCAAGTCAGTTTGCTGAAGCTACAGGAAGACCGGAAAAGTTTGTAGCACTTCATTTTGCCAATGAAATCTGGAAGCACAATACCGGAGAGGTAATGCGGCATCCCGGAACTTCTCAGGAGGTATTTGATTCGCTGATCAAATTTGCAAAAGCGATTGGAATGGTAGCACTACCTATCCAGAAGGAACAACCCGGATATATTGTCAATTCATTATTGGTTCCGCTGCTTGGCGCTGCTGTCAATCTCTGGGTGAATGAAGTCTCAGATATAGAAACAATTGACAAGACATGGATGGTAGCTACCGGAGCACCAGCAGGGCCATTTGGTATTCTGGATATTGTAGGAATTACAACCGCTTACAATATTAATAAGATGGAAGCTGAAGAAACTCAGGATCCTTTAAAAATCAAAGCCGTTGAAAAATTAAAAGAAGATTATATTGATAAAGGAAAACTGGGAGTATTAAACGGAGAAGGATTTTATAAATATCCAAACCCCACCTATCAGGACAAGGGTTTCCTGAAGTAGAATCTTAAATTTCAGATTTTAAACTATTAAATAATAAAAGCAGGACTTGTATGAAGTCTTGCTTTTTACTTATCATTCTTACTTAAGATTAATTCTGAAAGCTGTATGTTGGAACTCGCAAAGACGCAAGCTTATTTTTTTAAACCGTTTTTAAGACGCAAAGATTTTATCTCCGATAAAATTGTAATTTGTTGATCCCTGGAGCTTAGAACATTGATTGATTAAGTAGTATTACACTTGCCGGAAATCTTCCATTTCTTGCGCCTCAAAAATATCCAGAATGCATAAATTTCTTTGCGCCTTCGCGTATTCCAACAACAAAAAAGCAGGACTTCAAATGAAGTCCTGCTTTTATTTTATGATCTGTTCCTGAAAATTATTCAGGTTTATAAGAATCTTTCAAAGTTACTGTTCGGTTAAATACCAATGTATCATCTGTAGAATCCTGATCTTTTGTAAAATATCCGATTCTCTGGAACTGTAATGGTTCTCCCACAGCAACGTCTTTCAGACTTGGCTCAGCAAATCCTTTTACCGTTGTTACAGACTCAGGGTTGATGAAGTTTAAGAAATCTACATCTTTTTCCGCATCAGGCTGTTCCACTGTAAACAGTTGGTTATAGATTCTTACTTCTACAGGAATAGCATGATTTGCAGATACCCAGTGTAAAGTTCCTTTTACTTTTCTTAAACTTTCCTCTGTTCCGCTTCCCGACTTACTCTTCTCATCATAAGTAGCGTAGATGGTAGTAATCTCACCATTTTCGTCCTTCTCTACCCTTTCAGCTTTGATGATGTAGGCAGATTTCAAACGAACTTCTCCACCCAATTTAAGTCTGAAGAATTTATTGTTAGCTTCTTCTTTGAAGTCTTCACGTTCTATATAGATTTCTCTTGAGAATGGTACTTCTCTTGTTCCTGCATTTTCCTGTTCAGGATTATTCTCAGTTTCCAACCATTCTTCTTTGTCTTCCGGATAGTTTTCGATCACTAATTTCACTGGATCTACAACTGCCATCACACGCTTGGCAACCTTATTCAGGTCTTCACGCACGCAGAAATCAAGCAACTGAATTTCGATAAGGTTTTCTCTTTTTGCTACTCCTACTTTCTCAATAAAGTTTCTGATAGAAGCAGGAGTAAATCCTTTTCTTCTCATCCCTGAAATAGTAGGCATTCTAGGATCATCCCATCCGGTTACGACCCCTTCAGCTACCAGTCTCTGAAGCTTTCTTTTGGAAGTAATCATATAGGAAACATTCATCCTTGCAAATTCTCTCTGCTTGTTTTTAACTCTTCCTTCTTCGTAAACCTGATCTAAATACCAGTTGTACAAAGGTCTGTGGTTTTCAAACTCCAAAGAACATAATGAATGCGAAATTTGTTCGATATAATCAGATTCACCATGAGCCCAGTCGTACATAGGATAAATTTTCCAGGCTGTACCTGTTCTGTGGTGAGGCTTATTCAAAATTCTGTACATCACAGGGTCACGCATATTCATATTGGGCGAAACCATGTCGATTTTTGCACGAAGAGACATTGAACCACTTTCAAATTCCCCGTTTTTCATCCTTTCGAATAAATCCAAGGATTCCTCCACAGGACGGTTTCTGTATGGAGATTCAATTCCCGGTTCTGCAGGGTTCTTTCTTTGCTCAGTAATCACTTCAGACGGCTGCTCGTCTACGTAAGCTTTTCCTTCTTTAATTAACTGAACGGCCCAATCGTAAAGCTGCTGGAAGTAATCGGATGCGTACAAAACTTTATCCCATTTGAAACCTAACCATTCAACGTCTTTCATGATAGAATCTACGAATTCCTGTTCTTCTTTTTCAGGGTTCGTATCGTCGAAACGAAGGTTTACGGGAGCATTGTATTTTTCACCAAGACCAAAGTTGATGCAGATAGCCTTTGTATGCCCTACATGCAGATAACCATTGGGTTCAGGTGGAAAACGGAAACGGATCTGATCTCTTTTCAGACCGTTTGCCAAATCATCTTCTATAATTTGCTCAATAAAATTGAGTGATTTTTTTTCTTCTTCCATTAAAGTAGCTTTTATTTTTTAGCAAAAAAAGTTTCACAAAGTTACGTAAAAATAAGCTTTTGTAAAAGTGATAATTTAAAAGCCTCATTGATTGTAATTCAATATTTTTCACTAACTTGGGAAAGCTAATACCATTTTAACCCATTACCCCTCATGGCCGTTTATATCTTAAGCAACCGGAAAATTATCCGGCACAAAGACGAAAGAGTAGACTCTTTTTCCAATGAAGAATACTCAATTCCTAATTTCAGAATCGCTAAATGTGATTTTGACAATTATAAGAAACCTACTGCACAGGTCAAAAAGAAAAAAGACTACACCAACAGAAATATTTTAAATTACCAACTTTTTTCTGAACCCGAAAAACAGGGTTATGAAGAAGTTTTAGACGTTCTGTTGAGTGAAAAAGGAATTAAAAAATCTTCTCTTACGGCCAATAATCTTGGCGGAACCCAAAGAATGTTTTATGAATTATACAAGAATATGTCATCTACCAAAGACAGAAGTGATGTCTTAATATTCATTCATGGTTATTTGTATGATTTTGATGACGAATTAAAGGCTATCCTTGATCTTAAGAAAATATTCATTGATAATCCTGCGTCTCCTGTAGAGCATATCTTATTTGTGAGCTGGCCGGCCTCCGGCAGTATAATCCCATTGAGTTATTTTGATGATAAGGCTTCCAGCATCAATTCCGGAACATCGCTAATGAGAATGTTTTATTTCTATACTCAATTTTTAAAAGATATTTTTTCCAACCGGAATCTTGCTCCCTGCAATCAAAGAATACATCTAATGGCGCACTCTATGGGAAACAGAGTGCTTCAAAGCATGTTATACAGCCTTAAAAGGGAAAATATCCTTCGTGTAATTGACCAGGTTGTATTGCTGAATGCCGATGTGAGCTATAAAGTATTTGAAGATTCCGAGGACTCATTTAATAAACTTCCTTTATTGGCCAACAGGATTTCTATTTACTTGAACAGACAGGATATTATTCTGGGGGCTTCTCAGTTTACAAAAAATATTCTCACCCCAAGACTTGGCAAAAACGGTCCCAGTGGAATTGATCAGTATAAAGATATTGTGTCTGTTATTGATTGTACCTTCGTAAAAGATGATCTTCTGGGCAGCTTTAAATATGAAGTGGGAAACCATTGGGGATATCTTTCAAGCTCGCAGGTACAAAATGATATCTTCCAGAATTTATACGGAATTGACAGAAATCTTATCACCAACAGAACAAAAGATAACGAAAATGTTTTCACAATTATTTCTTAAAAAATAAATCCTATGTTAAAATTAGCCCTCAATTACAGTATGGCACAAAGATTGCTAATTCAAACAATAGGGAAATATAATTTTTTATTATGGGACAGATTAAAAAAAGGGTTTCTTTTATATTAAATTATTTAAAGAAAGCCATCTTCGTAAAAGATGTGATTTAATTGGGTAAAAACCTTTAAATCAGTAAAATATCCGAATCACAACTACCAGGTCTCCCCTACAGACCGGATAAAAAAAATTTATATATTCTGAACAGGAAGGGATTGCCAGGTTAAAAGACAGCGACCAACCCAACCCATATTCAATACTATTTAAATATTCCAGAGAAATTGTTAAATATTACTAAATAATTCTCCACATGTTGTATAATTAAAAAAAGTTATCGACATTTACTTACCAATCAAATAAAATTATTATCATGAAAAATCTAAAGAAAATCAAAAGAGGGGAATTAAAAAGCATCAAAGGAGGAAGACCGCCTCTTGGGTGTAATAGTTGGAATCCGGCTGCCATGTGCTGCAGATCATGGGCTCCTGACTACTGTGGGCAGACTACTTGCCCGGATTCACCACCGCCATTATGCTAATAAATTTTGTAACAGTTATATTTTGAACCACAGCAGCTCATTTCTGAGTTCTAAATCGGATTCAAAATTATTGACAAATAAAGCTCCAGTGCCTAAACCTTGAGGCATTGGATTTTTTTTGGTAAATGTATACTGAGCAATGGCATTCAAGCCGATATTACTCTCCAGAGCTGAGGTAATCCACCAGCCTATATTCTGATTTTCCGCCAGAGAAATCCATTCATCTGAACCCAAAAATCCTCCTACTAAAGCAGGTTTCAGAATAATATATTGAGGATTTATCGTTTCTAAAAGCTGTTTCTTTTTTTCAGGATCAGTAATTCCGATCAGTTCTTCATCCAATGCAATCGGAATAGGTGTTTTTGCACATAACTCAGCCATATCATCCCAATTTCCGGCTTTGACAGGCTGTTCAATGGAATGAATATGAAGATCAGCAAGCTGTTGTAAAACAATTACCGCTTCCTCTTTACTGAATCCACCATTGGCATCCACACGAAGTTCCAGCTGATCTTTGGAGAACTTTTCTCTTAATTTCTGAAGAATAACGTGCTCAGATTTCCAATCGACACCAATTTTTAATTTAATGCAATGAAATCCTTTATCCAGCTTCTCCTGAATCTGTTCTTCCATATATCCCGCATCGCCCATCCATATCAGACCGTTAATGGTAATGGCAGATTTTCCTTCGGTAAATTCACTTGGAAAATAAAGACTGCCATCATATTTCAAATTCTGAATTGCCTGCTCATATCCAAACCAGATGGAAGGAAATTCTTTCAGTTCTTCTTTCAAAAAGTCGGTATCCTGATTGATATTTTCACAAAGCCACTTCAGTTTTTCTTCATAATCAGGCCTGTCATCAAAACTCAGTCCTCTGAAAACAGCACATTCCCCTACTCCTTTTCTTCCTTTTTCGGAAATAGTCAGAATAAAGGTCTCTTTATCAAGCAAAACGCCTCGAGATGTTCCACTCGGGCGTTTAAATTGTAATAAATATTGTAAGTAAGTTGCTTCCATTTATTTTACGCTGTCAATACGCATAAATTCTTCAGCTTTTTCTACCATTTCAATACTTCCGCAGAAGAAAGGAATTCTCTGGTGAAGTTCTGTAGGTTCTATTTCAAGAATTCTTCTGAATCCGTCTGTTGCTTTTCCTCCTGCCTGCTCTGCAAGGAATGCCATTGGATTACATTCGTATAAAAGTCTTAATTTTCCATTGGGAGCCTGTGAATAAGATGGATAAATATAAATTCCTCCTTTCAGCATATTTCTGTGGAAGTCTGCAACCAAAGAACCAATATATCTTGAAGTATAAGGACGGTCACCTTCTTCCATCTGGCAGTATTTAAGGTAATTTTTTACTCCCTGCGGAAATTTGATATAGTTTCCTTCGTTGATAGAATAGATTTTACCCGTTTTTGGGAAAGTCATGTTAGGATGAGAAAGATAATAGGTTCCTAAAGACGGATCTAATGTAAATCCGTTTACTCCGTTACCTGTTGTGTAAACAATCATGGTAGATGAACCGTAAATAACATATCCCGCAGCAATCTGATTGACACCTTTCTGTAAAAAGTCTTCCAGCTGCACAGGAGTTCCCGGTTCTGTAACTCTTCTGTAGATGGAGAAAATAGTTCCTACGGAAACATTGACATCAATATTGGAAGATCCGTCCAAAGGATCAATTAATACCACATATTTGCTTAAATGTCCGTTTTCACCACATTTAATATCAATAAAATCATCATTTTCCTCAGAAGCAATACCACAAACAACCTCTCTCTGAGATAAAGCCGTAATAAAAATTTCATTAGCGATCACATCCAATTTCTGCTGCTCTTCCCCTTGAATGTTCTGGTTTCCTGCAGCTCCTGTTATATCTACAATTCCGGCTTTATTTACTTCTCTGTTTACCACTTTCGAAGCCAATCTTATTGCACTTAGAAGACGAGAAAATTCACCTGTAGAATACTGAAAATCGTCCTGTTTATCTATAAGAAATTCTCCTAAAGTCTGTAATGGTTGATTTGACATATTTTTCTTTTTACGTTTTGCCCAAATTTCGGAAAATTTATCGCATTAAGAAAATTTAATTAAAAAAGAGATTAACTTCTGTATTTCAGAGAGATACAAGCAAAGCACAACATAATATCAGGGTTTTAATGAAAATATGGTCTCCAAATTTGCTACTTTATGCCTGTAAAAAATTCAGATTATTTCATGAATTGTTGATTTTAAGGAAATCTTAATTCTATCTCCGCACATGGCTATTTCATATCTCGTTGTAAATTTATAATTTTGACGTCCGTAAAAAACTCATGTAATTTTTTATCTAACAATTTTATTTTTAACAATTTAATGAAAATTTTCAAGTTTGGTGGAGCATCAGTAAAAGATGCCGACAGTGTAAAAAACGTGTCCATGGTTCTAAAAAGCCAGGGATTTGCCAAATGCTTGCTGGTAATTTCAGCAATGGGTAAAACGACCAATGAGTTGGAAAAAGTTGTAGAACTTTATTTCAAAAAAGATAACTATCAAACTGAGATTGAAAAGATAAAACGAAAACACATTGAAACTGCGGAAGGACTTTTTCCTGAAAATCATGCGGTTTTTGCTGAAATCAAAGTCTTTTTTGATGATATTGATTCTTTTTTAAGAAGAAATAAATCGCCTAACTACAACTTCGTATACGATCAGGTGGTAAGCTGTGGCGAAATGATCTCTACAAAAATAGTGAGTGAATACCTGAATGAAATTCAGTTTACAAATCAATGGCTGGATGCCAGAGATTATATAAAAACCGATAATTCTTACAGAGAAGGTACGGTAGACTGGAAAAAAACGGAAGAATTTATTTCCCATCTTAATCCTGAAATATGCTATGTAACTCAGGGATTTATTGGTTCTGACGACAACAATTTTACGGTAACCTTAGGAAGAGAGGGTTCTGACTACTCTGCTGCTATTTTTGCTTACTGCTTAAATGCTGAAGCAATGACAATTTGGAAAGATGTACCGGGAGTAATGACCGGAGATCCGAGAAAGTTCAGTGATGTAACTCTTCTTTCCAATATTTCTTATGAGGAAGCTATTGAAATGGCTTACTATGGTGCAAGTGTTATTCACCCGAAAACACTACAGCCACTACAGCAAAAAAACATTCCTTTTTATGTAAAATCTTTCGTAGATCCTACCAAAGAAGGAACAAAAGTAGGTGCTTCCGACAAAAACCAACAGGAAGAATCTTATATTTTAAAAGAAAACCAGGATCTTTTGAAAATCTCTACCAGAGACTTCTCTTTTATTGCAGAAGATCACATGAGCCTGATTTTCGGATATTTATCCAAATATAAGATCAAAGTTTCCCTGATGCAGAATTCTGCGATCTCTCTGGCACTGTGCCTTGAGGATAAATTTAATCATATTGATGAGCTTAACAACGAGCTTCAAAAAATTTTTAAAACCGAAGCAATTAAAAATGTATCTTTATTCACAGTAAGAAATGCGAAGAAGGATCACATTGATAAATTTTACCATGAAAAAAATGTATTATTGGAACAAATCTCCAAGAATACTCTTCAAATGGTAACACAATAATATTAATTGCGACTAAACACACATGAGTTTAATTTCGAAAAACGATCTGATCAAAGCTTCCGGCTTAAATAAAATTGGGTTTCTCAAGAACCCGGTAGCATCTGCTGTGATGAGCATTGCTAAAATAAACGAAGTAAATAAATTATACGACAAACTAAAAGACAAGGAAGGCAAAGACTTTTTCGACTCATTTGTGAGAGAAAGAAACCTAAGCTATGTAGCTTTTGAAGAAGATCTGGCAAAGATTCCGAAAACGGGGCCATTTATTCTGGTTTCCAATCATCCGCTGGGTGCTATTGACGGAATCCTGATGTGCAAAGTTCTCACAGAGGTTCGTCCGGATTTCAAGGTAATGGGTAATTTCCTTTTGGAGAAGATCAAACCGATGGAACCTTATGTAATCGCTGTAAATCCTTTTGAAAATAGAAAAGAAGCTTACAGCAGTTCTTCGGGAATGCGTGAAACACTCAAGCATTTGCAAAATGGAGGCTGTGTAGGTATTTTCCCGGCAGGAGAAGTTTCCAACAAGAATAATCCTTACGGAGAAATTTTAGATAAGGAATGGGAAAAAACGGCACTTAAGCTGATCAGAATGGCTAAAGTGCCGGTAGTTCCTATGTATTTCCATGCCAAGAACAGCAGACTTTTTTATCAGGTGGCTAAGCTTCACCCGAATTTACAGACACTGATGCTTCCTGCAGAAATGATGAATGACAGGGAAAAACCTATCAGAATCAGGATCGGGCGTCCTATTACTGTGAAAGCAATGGATGATATGGAAACAATTGAGGAATTGGGAGAGTTTCTGAAACGTAAGGTTTATATGATGAAATCTTATTATGAAAAAAGAAAATCTCTTGCTCAAAGTATCAATCTTCAGAATTTATCTGTAAAATTTCCTTTATTGAAGGAAGAAAATATTGTTCAGAATATCATTGATGAAACGCCTCTAGAAGATATCATTAAAGATGTTGACAAATTAAGAGGAACTGATAAAATGCTTTTCAGTAACGGGAATTATGAGATCTATTTCACGACTTACGAGGAAATTCCATCTATTATGAGGGAAATCGGACGTCAGAGAGAACTTACTTTCCGTGCGGTAGGTGAAGGAAGTAATCTTCCGTTTGACCTTGATGAGTATGACAAGCATTACCACCACCTTTTCCTATGGGATAACGGTGAGAAAAAACTGGCTGGTGCATACAGAATGGCATTGGGTAGAGAAGTGATGAAAAAATATGGCGTCAAAGGCTTTTATACAAGCTCTTTATTTGAGTTTGAGCAGGACATACACCCTTTCTTTAAAAAGGTGATTGAAATGGGGCGTGCCTACATCTGCCAGGAATATCAGCAGAAACCACTTCCACTTTTCCTTTTATGGAGAGGGATTGTGCATGTATGTCTGAGAAATTCTGATCATAAATTTCTTATGGGTGGTGTAAGTATCTCTAATAAGTTCTCTGAGTTCTCAAAATCGCTAATGATTGAGTTTATGCGTTCTAATTATTTTGATTCTGCAGTAGCTCAATATATCACTCCGAGAAATGAATACAAGGTAAAGCTTCGCGACAGGGATAAAAACATTTTCTTTGAGGAAATGGAGTCTGACCTGAATAAGCTGGACAAGATTATTGATGATCTTGAACCTGAATTGAGACTTCCTGTTCTGATCAAGAAATATATTAAACAAAATGCTAAAGTAATTGCTTTTAACGTGGATCCTAACTTCAATGATGCGATTGACGGATTGATGTATATCCGAATCAGTGATCTTCCGGAAAACACGATCAAACCGGTATTGGAAGAGATGAGTGAGCAGATCAGAAAAGAACAGGAAAATAATCCGGCTGATAATCAGTAGGTTTTTAACTTTATGCAAAAAAAGTACGATGAATACTTGCTTTGTATACTAAAACTTACTACTTTTGCATCACTTTAAAACTACGAAGTAAGTCAAACAAAAATATAATGGTTTCTTAGCTCAGTTGGTAGAGCAATGGATTGAAAATCCATGTGTCCCTGGTTCGATTCCTGGAGAAACCACTTTAAAACCTCTGATTAGTCAGAGGTTTTTTTGTATTTTTACGTATAACAGGGATCAGGGATGATATGGATTATTGGATATATAATTTCATTTTGTAATACCTTAATAGATAATCATAAATAACCATCTCAAACAAACGCTGATTAGAAACAAACAACCGGTTGATATTCATGTGAAAAATACTACTGAAAAAGCTTTGCAATGATATTCCTAAAGATTGATTTTTATGGTGGTTAATAATATTCCGCAACACTAAATTACTCTCTTCAATATTAGACATAATCACATTTCGCTCTTCCAAAAAATCTACCGATCTAGTAAAATCTAAATATTTTGGTTTAAACTCCCGATATTTTTTATCCAATTGAGAATTTAATTTTTTATCAGCATTAAATTCCTGTTTAAAAGCTGTATTAAAATCTTTTATCCAATCTAGTTTCTCCTGAACTGAAAGGTTTAGCTTATTCAACATTTCATCAATATAGAAAAGAGAAACAATAATTTTCTCTTCATCTTCATAGTGCAGACATTGAAAAGTAAATTCACTGTTTTTGCAAAATAAGGTTTCAGCATCTTCAATGGTGTTTTCCCCGTAACGTTCAATTTCTCTATTATAAGTATCAAATATAATGTTTGAAATTTCTCCACTCTCTACAGATTCATATAGGGCTTCATCTATTTTCTCAATAATCTTATTACAGTTATCAATACTATTTAATTTAAACCTTACTCTTAAATGTGGTTTCGGATCATTATAACGGATAAAAAACCATTTTGAAATAAAATTATTTTCTTGAAAGTATTCTACCAAAGGCTGTGCTGCTTCCTCCAAAATAAGATCTGCTGTTTTCACACCTGTATAGATTTTCAGGTACAGCCATTCACTTCCCGGAACAAATTTTCTTTTTATCACAACAGTTATTTATTTTTGTGCATGGGGAAAATGAATTCTCTTTTAAATTCATCATTTTCGTTATATAAAAACTCTTCTATAATGATTGATTTTTCACTTTTTACAGCCTGAATAAAAAGCTTTGCCATATCGTAATTCTCCAGATTGATCGTTAAAGTATTATCAAACTTTACCCATTGAATCCACACAGGAGTTTTTCTTTTGCTTCTCCAATTTCTTAGTTTCAGCAAAAAATCTTCTTTATCTGAATTTAATAAATCCAAAGAAGAAATATCTTTTTCAGTAATTTTCCATCTGGCTTTTGAAAGAATAATATTATCATATTCTACTCTTGGCAGAAATCTATAAATATGCTCTAATCCACCCCAGCTGAAATAAAGCCCGGATCTGGTATTTTGAGAATACAGATCAGATAAAAAATGATAGACAGGAAGAGTATTTGTATAGTAATTGTGAGCGTTTGTTAAATAAGGAATGATCTTCTTGTTCAATTTCTTTGACCGTAAAACAATTTCATCATTTTTTAAGGAAATATACAAATCCTCAACTTGTATTTGATTTTCTGCAGGCAAAAGCGACTGGGCTAAATAAGGAATTTCATATTGCCTTAAAGTTGGTCTCCTGATTACATTTCCTATTCTTGCTTCTGGTAAATGGATAATTTCTGCCAAAATCTCATCAGGATTCAGCTCTTGTTCTTTTTGAGTAATCTTTTTTGTGAGACTCTGAACTTGTGATTTTTCTGAAGAAAATCGCCCTAGAAGATCAGCAGCACTACTTCCGGTACTATTTTTTAATAATAATTTTTTCTGGCTGTTATCAGAAATTATCTCTGTCATTATGGATATGGTATCCGGTAAATTATCCCATTTCTCTTCAAAATCTTTGAAATCTTCATCAGATAATGTAATACTATATTGATTATCAGATAAAGCTTCCTGCACCTTTTCATTAAGGATCTGTTGAACCGGAGTAAGCTCAATATTCTTGTTTTGATTTTTTTGTAAAACCGGAAAAATCAGATCTTCCAAATAAGGATGAATACCTTTTGCAGCAACATTTTGTTTGTAACCAATACCTATTTCATTGTCCAGAACATACAGCAATGGCAACTCCTGTGTTTCAAATCTTTCACTAAAGGCTTTTTTAAATTTTGAAAATTCATTTTCCCTTTGACTCAAAGTGATTTTGTTCAAGATTCTTATTCCCTTTTTTAATTGCCTTTTCCATTCAAAGGACAAATGAGGCAATGCTTTATTATAAAGATCAGTCTGGAAGAGATACTTTGGCTCGTATTCTATTGCAAAGGGTTTTATTAATTCTTCGATTTCAGCATATTTGGAGATTGGATTACTAATGTTTTTGTCTAATTCATCCAGTTTATTTTTTATCGAAATTAAAATTTCAGCCTCTTTTTTTATTTCTCTTTTACCTAGAATAGTAATGATAGTATCCAAAAAATCGTTTCCCGAAACATTAGGTTCCAATTCGCTTACCAATACCTGATTATTGATGAGTTCTTCTACAAATTCCAGGGCCTCGTCTTGTATGATTTTTTCATCAATCAAAATTTCCGCAATTTGCCGTATCGTTTTTCCTTCTTTTGAAAAATTTAATATCTGCTGTAATTCCTCAGAAAGTGGGGCTGAAGAAATAATATACTCCCTTTTTCCTTCGTTGTACTGGTATTCTATATAGCGGATCCTGCTTCCTACTTTATAAATACTGTTATTAGGAAAAAACAAAAGCTTGTTTCTTATCTCCGGTAGCTGCACAAAATGTTGAGCTAAGGAAACAAGAAAGTGCATATCCAATTTGGTATCTCTAATTTTTTCTGAAACTGGAATTGTTATCATGAGCTTGTCGAAGGATCCCAACCCAACCGATGAAAATAAGCCGAATGGAGTACATCGCGTACTTATTCGGCTATAATATTTTAACAGGGTTTGTTTTAGCTTTTGATTTTCTTTTTCTGAATTAATCCATTTAGCCAGCTCATCATGTAAATCTGGTGAAGCCAAATAAACAGCCTCCTGAAATATGGGATTGATGCAGATTTCCTTCAGTTCTGCATCTGTAATTTCATCTTTGCTACTTATTGTCTGTTGAAAGTTTTTGCGTGAAAATAAAGGAGTACGCACTACATATTCATCAAAAAATTGATACGGAAAACGTGACATTTATTTTTTTGTGTTTTCTTTTGGCTGGTAATCAGGATGTCCTAGTTGCCATAATGCAAAGGCAAACATATCTCCTAAGTTGGCGTATCGTTGTGCTGAAGGAATATTACCTCCATGACCTCCTTCAAAATCTATTTTTAATAAAGTTGGATTATTAGAAGCGTTATTAGCCATTAGCTTTGCTGCAAATTTTACAGGTTCCCAAACGATAACTCTCTGATCGTTTATTCCTCCAGATATAAAAGTTGCAGGATATTTTACTCCTTTTTTAATATGGTGGTAAGAATCCATTTCCAGCAGAGCTTTAAATTCTTTTGGATCCTTTATTGTACCAAATTCTTTTGGCTGGCCATTAGGTGTTGTCTCATCTCTAAGAGGATTCATTACACCAACCTCTGCAATAACAGCTTTAAAAAGATCTGGTCTTTCAGTCATAGCCCTGCCCACTGTAATTCCTCCAGCACTAGCACCCCAAATAGCAACTTTATCTTTTGAGGTGTATTTTTCCCTTATCAAATATTCTGTGCAATCTATTAAATCTCTCCAGGTATTAGGTTTTGTTTCTTTATATCCTCCCAAACGCCATTGCTCTCCTTTTTCTCCTCCACCTCTTACGTGAGCTACAGCAACCATACCTCCCTGGTTAATCCATAATAAATACATTTTTGCGAAAAAAGGAGCATAGGATATTCCATAAGAACCATAACTATCAATAAGCACCATATTTTTACCATCTTTTCTGAGATTCTTATTATATATTAGTGATACCGGGATTTCTTCTCCGTCTCTAGCTTTTACAGTAATTTCTTTTACTATTATATCTTTGAATTCAGGGTACTCTGTAATAGGTGTAAGATTCTCAGGCTTCAAAGTATTAGTCATTACATCATACTTAAAACGTTGTCCCTCATTTGCCCAGCCTGAGCATGTTATCCAAAACTCAGAGTAATTTACTCCTTTATTTTCCAAATTAATATTTCCTGATGGATATGGAAGTTGGATATGAATATCTTTTCCATCTTTATGCAAATATAATTTAGCCTCCACTCCATTTTTGGTGGTAGTGTAATAAATACCATCTTTAGTGATTCTATAACTTTTAATAATTTCATCTTTTTTTTCAGGAACTAAAACTTCTGGGTCTTTAAAGTTGAAATTATTAATACTCGTTTTACATAGTTTATTAAAAGATGAATTATAGCCTGAAACAAAAATAATGTCATTATTCCAGATTTCTAAATTTTTTGCTTTATCATTTGGTTCAGATAAAAGCTTCCAATTTTTTTTACCCTCTAGTAAATCTTTTTTACTAATAATAAAGGTTTTTCTGTAATAACTATAGTCTGCAACCATACCTATATAATACTGATCTTCTTTATCAAAATCTAAAAGCATAGGAAATTGATCTTCGGTCATTTTTAATTCAGGATTATATTTAGCAGAAAAAATTTCAATTAATTTCTTTGAATCTGTTCCAATTTTGTATAAAACAGTTCGTGTATTTTTATAAAAATCTTTAGATTTAGAATCAATTGTAGAAAAAGCTACACAAAAAAAGCCAGTGTTATCATTTAGCCATTTAATTCCATCAAAAGAAGCAGGTGCTGTATTAGTAAGAATTTCTGGCTGAATATATTTTGTTTTAACATCCATAATAATTACATCTGCTAACTCATTCCCTTTTTCAGACATAGAAATTGCAATTTTACTACCATCCCAACTAGGACTTATGTAATTAATAACGAAATCATGATTGCGTTCGTTATTTTTATAATTAACAGGATCATAGAGCAATTCTTCTTTTCCTGAAAATCCATCCTTATAATAAAGCTTGGAGATTTTTTCATTTTCATTTTTCTTTAAATAAAAATATTTATCATTACCTGTTATTTTCAAATCAGATACAGAATATCCTTGCCTTTTATCAAGTTCTAATCTTTTCTCTACATAATAATTCCTTTTAGGAATTCGATCAAGAATTGAGTTGGTATATGCTGTTTGAGATTTTATCCAATTAATAGTATTAGGATCTTCTAAACTTTCCAAATTTCGGTATTCATCAATAATCTTAGTTCCAAAATAACTTTCTGTAACTGGTTTAGAAGGTGATAAGTTAGTTTTTTGGGAATAAGAAAAAATCGAGAAAAAACAAATAATGATAAATATTAATTGCTTCATTATCATTTACATTTAGCACTTGACTGGTCTTTTGATAGAAAGAGCAGATTCATGAGCTTTATAAGCCCAATTATACTCATATTAATTTTAATCATTATAATTTTCAAATTTGAAAAATTCAATTGCATGTAACAAATTAAATATCTTTAGATTTAAAAAACTATATGTATAGATGTATAGATGTATAGATTTATAAATTTATAATCCTAAAAAGCTTACATATTAATATATAATGCAATTTTATATATTGAAATTAATACTTTTGTATTGCACTTATATGAGAATTATGAAACATAAATATCACTTTTTATTTTTTATAGTTAATAATGCATTTCAATTACAAAATGATGAAATTAATATTTCCTATTCTATTACTGTTGGGTAATTTAATCTATGCTCAAAAAAATATTGTCGACACCTTAAGTGAATTGAATTATGCTCAATTGAAAGATAAATTTTATAACTATAATGAAAATATCCAAACAGATAAAGCAAAAATTATAGCTCAATATTATCTACAAAAAGCAAAAAAAGAAAAAAAAAACCTTCAAATAGCTGACGGCTATGTCCTTATGCATTTTAATGAAAATTTTCCCAATGCACTAAAATATCTGGACAGTACAGCAATAATTACGAAAAATTTAAAAGGGACAATATATCCTTCTCAGACAGATTTGATGAAAGGAAATCTTTATTATAAATATGATAATTTAAAAGTTGCTTTAGATAATTATATCTTAGGATTACAACATGCCAAAGAACAGAATGATCGTAAAATGACTGCATATGCTAATATAAATATTGGATATTTAAATAGCTATATAGGTAAAAATGCAGAAGCAGCTAAGACTTTCAGATATTATTTATATAATGGTAATAATATTACAGATGAATCCCAACATAATCAAATGCGTATAAGTCTTATATATTGTTATATCGAACTTAATAAATTAGATTCGGCCAATTTTTTAATTAGAGAAGGTCAAAGATCACAATTCACAAGTAAAAATAAATATATAGTTAACCAATATTTTTATTATTCTGGCTATTATAATCTTAAACAAAAAAAATATAAAGCTGCCATAGCAGAATTATCTAAAGCTTATCAATATTTCTCCAGCATCAATGATGATAATGCAAATTACGCACTTTTTAATTTGGGTAAAGCTTTTGAAGGAATGGCAAATAAAGAGAAAGCAGTTAAATATTTTGTTATTTTAGACTCTAATGTACAGAAAACTAATATTACCTTCCCAGAACTTCGGGAAGTATACACTTACCTAATAGACTATTATAAAGAAAAGAACGATAAAGAAAAACAATTGTATTATATTGATCGTTTTTTAAAAGTAGACAAAAAACTTGATGAGCAGTTTCAATATTTGTCCACAGAACTGCCCAAGAAATATGATACCCCTAACCTTTTACAGGAAAAAGAAGAGATTATCAACGATCTAAAAAACAGGAAAACAATTTTATATGCTTCGATTGGTTTTTTATTACTAATTCTTTTATTGGTTCTATATCTCTATTATAAAGCAAAGAAAACAGCAAAAGAACACCGGAAAATTGCCCAGGAACTGATTCATAGTATTGAAAAAAGAAATTCTGAATCTACTACAGATATTAAAAAAGAAATTCCTGAGCTATCTCTAATTCCTGAACATACTGAAACAGAAAATATAATAACTAAAACTGTTCCGGAAGAGGTTACTCTATTTATTCTAAATGAATTGGAAGCTTTTGAAATTAAACAATTGTTTTTAAAAAATGGCATTACACTAGCCAGTCTGGCAAAAAATATAAAAACCAATACGTCTTATTTGTCCGAAACGATCAATAATCATAAAGGGAAGAATTTCACTTCTTATCTTAATGATCTGCGTATTGATTATGTTTTGGAAAGACTTGTAAAAGATAAAAAATTCCGGTCTTATAAATTACCGGCTATTGCGGAAGAAATTGGTTATAATAATGTGCAGGCATTTGCGGTTGCATTTAAGAAAAAAACTGGAACTACCCCTTCAATTTACATTAAAGAAATTGAAACTCAACAATAATATAATTAACTGATTTTCAACAACTTTAATATTAATAATTTATAAATTCATAATATGGATTTATAAATCCTGATACCTATTGTTTTTTTTATGTTCAACTCTTGCCTAAGTTTGTCTCAGGTAAAAACACAAATATTTTTCTTTTCATAATGCGCAGTATGAAAAGTATAAATAGAGCTGATCAGCAAAACTCCCATGTCAGGGATTGTATGACAAAAAGGAATTTAAAAATTTAAAAAAATGAAATTAACATTTTTAACAACAAATGAGCTATTAACAATTGAAGGCGGCTCAATTGGTGGAGATCCACAAACAATTAATATTCTTGGTAATGTTATATATACAGGTACTCCACCTTTAAATCCTTAATAACGATTAAAATTAAATTAAAATGAATCTAGAAAAATTAAACTTAGTCGAGCTTGAAGCTCATGAGACTATTACAGTAAACGGAGGCGGTAATGGTGGGGCTTGGTGGATTTTAGAACAAGTTATAGAAAATTGGAATGAAATCAAAGATGGGCTTTCAGATGGATGGAATGGGCATTACAACCCACCAAAAAAATAATTAACTAACAAATTAATATTATGAAAAATTTAGAAACACTTACAAACTCTGAGTTATTAACAGTTAACGGGGGTGATGGTTTTTGGTATGATATAGCTTATGCGGCTGGAGCAGTAGCACGTGAATATGCACGTCAGGTGGCATTGGCAGGTTATTATGCTAGTGCAGGTCATTAATTTTAAAATTAAAACTGAATATGAATTTAGAAGCCCTTACAAACGCCGAACTATTATCAATTAATGGAGGTGATGGTTTTTGGTACGATGTTGCTTATGCAATCGGAGCTGGTGCTCATGCTGCAGCTGATGCAATCGTAGCTGCTGCAGATACAATCGCTTCACATCCTGTTGGAGGACCGAGAGGTGGTTATAATTAATAATTATTAACTAATAAAAATTGCTACCTTTATAATAAGGTAGCATTTTATCATTTATGAAAAAGCTAATTATTTTCTTTATAATTTCATTTATCTTAGCAGTTCTGAATGGGTATTTTTTCAATTATGTCAATGACAATTACTTACATTTTAATGTCACTTACAACAAACACCAGAATATTTCAAAAAATGAACTTAACTTCGTTGCAATTTGTATAGCTCCTATTGTAGAAACATTGATTTTCCAGCATATTTTGTATCTAATTCTTAAAAAAATTAAAATCCAAAACAATGTAATGTGTATAGTCATTATGAGTATTGTTTTTTCCTCAATGCATTACTACAATTGGTTATATATTGTGATGACATTTTTCGGAGGATTAATTCTAAATAATCTTTATGTCTATTATTATAAGCACAACAATAAGTATTGTTATATTTTAACTGTTCTCTTCCATGCGTTATTTAATCTTTACGGTTATCTATTTATAATGTAAAAATCACTTTTTCAATGTTCAAAAAATCAATTTATATAGGGATATTAATTCTTGTAATTACCTTCCTATGCATTTTACCAATAATAAAAGTCCCCATTTCCTCTTCATCAAGAGGAGTAATACGATCTGTTCAGGAGAACACTAAAATTTCTGCTATTGTTTCTGGGAGAATTATTTATAGTAAACTAGAAAAGAATAACCAGGAACTCAAACAAGGTGATACTTTGCTGATCGTAACAGCAGAGCAGCTGGATACTCAAAAGAATTTGCAAAACAGCCAAAGTTCAGATTACTCAGCACAGTTACAGGACTTAATTCAACTGACAAGAGGACAAACTTCTGGTTTACAAACCGGGCAATATCAAAGAGAACTTTCGGCAATGCAGGAAAAAATTGCTCAGGTACAAACACAATTGTCTTTAGCTCAAAAAGATTATGACAGAGCTGTGAGCCTATACAATCAGGGGGTAATTCCTAAAGCAGAATACGATAAATATTATTATGATTATCAAGGGTTAAAAAAACAAATTTCAGGAATCAAAGAACAACAAATAGCTCAATGGCAAGCTCAAAAAAGGGAAATAGAAAGACAGTTACGTTCTCTAGGTTCAGAAGTACAACGTATCAACCAAGAACAAAAAAACTATATCATTATAGCTCCAATTTCGGGAAGGCTTGTTAATTTTTCAGGAATACAGAAAGGTAATTTTTTGGTGCAAGGGCAAAGCATAGGAGAAATATCTCCTGAACAAAGCCTAATTGCTGAATGTTTGGTTTCTCCAAAAGACATAGGCTTTATCCATACCGGACAAAATGTAAAATTCCAGATCGACACTTATAATTATAATCAATGGGGCCTGCTGGAAGGAAAGGTGCAGGAAATAGATCAAAATATTAAAGTAAACCAACAAACCGGAGAAGCCTTTTTCAGAGTGCTTTGCAAAATGGATCATCATTATTTGCAACTGAAAAGCGGATATAAAGGAAATATCGGGAAGGGAATGAGCTTTACGGCCCGTTTTCATTTGATAGACCGCACATTGTGGCAACTATTGTTCGACAGAGTTGATGATTGGTTTAACCCGAAACTAAAGTAATGAAAAAAGATATTTTAATAAAACAGCATGATCTAAAGGATTGTGGTGCTGCTTGTCTTGCTTCCGTTGCCATCCATTACGGATTAAAAATGCCAATTGCCAAGATCAGGCAGATCTGTCATACTGATACAAGGGGAACGAATGTTCTAGGGTTAATACAGGGGTTGGAACAAATGGGTTTCAATGCAAAAGGGGTAAAAGGAGGTGTTGATGCTTTGCCGGAACTTCCATTGCCAGCTATTGCCCATGTTATTGTTAACGGACAAATGCATCATTATGTGGTCATTTACAAAGTTGCGAAAGATAAAATAACGGTGATGGACCCCGCAAGAGGAAAATTGGAGGATTACAAAATAGAAGAGTTTTCAAAAATATGGACAGGAGTGCTTATTCTATTGGAACCTAATGAATATTTTGAACAAAAAGATGAAAAAACAAGTCTCTATAAAAGATTCTGGAACTTAGTTCAGCCCCACAAAAGTATTTTAATCCAAGCTTTATTAGGCGCATTGGTGTATACTATTTTGGGATTATCAACCTCTATTTATATTGAAAAAATAACAGATTATGTTCTGATAGACGGAAATAAAAGGCTTTTAAACCTTCTTTCTGTAGGAATGATTGTAATATTACTATTTCAAATATTCATTGGAGCTATGAAAAGTGTTTTGGTATTGCAAACCGGGCAAAAAATGGACAAGCACCTTATTCTCGGATATTACAAGCATTTGCTAAAATTACCTCAACGATTCTTTGATACAATGAAGGTTGGGGAAATTATCTCAAGAGTAAATGATGCGGTAAAAATAAGAACGTTTATTAATGATGTTTCCATACAGATTTTTGTAAACTTATTTATCATTATTTTTTCATTTGCTTTGATGTTTACCTATTACTGGAAATTAGCATTAATTACTGCACTGGTAATTCCTTTTTATTTTTTAGTGTATTGGCTCACCAATACGCTGAATAAAAAAGTTGAAAGAAGGCTGATGGAAGAAAGTGCCGAACTTGAATCTCACTTAGTGGAATCCATCACTTCTGTAAAGACTATAAAACAATTTGGAGTAGAAACTTTTGCTAATAATAAAACGGATAATGCTTTTTCAAAATTATTAAAAACAATTTATGCTTCGGTAATGAATGCTTTATTTTCCGGCAATTCTTCAGAATTTTTATCCCGAATATTTACGATTGTATTACTTTGGGCAGGTTCAGGGTATGTAATTGACCGAGTGATCACTCCCGGAGAATTATTATCATTTTATGCTTTGATCGGCTATTTTACAAGCCCTGTATCGCAATTAATCGGAATGAACAAAACCATTCAGAATGCATTAATCGCTGCCGATCGTCTTTTTGAAATCATGGATCTGGATCGTGAGGAAAATACAGATAAATTAGAATTAACAAAAGACAATATTGGAGATATTGAGTTTAAGGAGGTAGGTTTTAGTTATGGCAGCAGAACCGAAGTTTTTACAAACTTCAATTGTCTTATAAAAAAGGGAGAAACAACTGCTATTGTTGGAGAAAGTGGCAGTGGTAAAACGACTTTAGCTTCTTTAGTTCAAAATTTATATTCACTCAAAGCAGGAAAAATTATGATTGGAGACTATGACATCAATTATATCTCCAACTATTCTTTAAGAAATTTAGTGTCTGTAGTTCCGCAACAGATCGATTTATTTTCAGGAAATGTGATTGAAAATATTGCTTTAGGAGAAGAATTTCCGGATATACAGAGGATTTTAAACATCACAAAAAACCTGGGTATATTAACTTTCGTTGAAAAGCTACCCAACGGTTTTCAAACGTATTTAGGTGAAAACGGAGCTTTGCTTTCCGGTGGTCAGAAACAGAGAATTGCCATTGCAAGAGCTTTATATAAAAATCCGGAAATATTAATTTTAGATGAAGCCACTTCTTCTTTGGATACAGAATCAGAATTGGTTATTCAAAACACTTTACAGGAATTCAGAAATCAGAAAAAAACCATGATTGTTATTGCCCATCGCCTAAGCACTATCGCCAATGCTGATACTATTTTGGTGATGAAGGACGGGCAGGTTATTGAAAAAGGTAATCATCTTGAACTTATTTCCAAAGAATCAATTTACAAATCGATGTGGGAAAAGCAAGGTGCTCGATTAGACTATTAAAACTAAAATATTATGATTGATTTTATACTTACTCTATTTTTAATTGTTATGGAACTTTTAGGTAGAATTTTATAAATAAGTAGCCTAAAAATTTCTAATTGACAGAACAAAAATTTGATTCTTTAAAAAGATAAAAAGGCAAAGTTGAAATGAATTAGTCAATACTTAATCTGACAGTTATAATCAAATTGAATAACTTTAAAACAGATTAAATAATTAAATTTCAATAATATTAAAAAAAAATCCTAAAATTAGGAGATAATTAATATTTATTTCTTTAACAATCCTTGCAGGCCATTTATCTGTTTATTTAATCTGAGCAAAATGGGGTAACTCTTTTTCATCATTTTTACAACTGGAGAATTTGAGGGCAACATTTAAGCGACATTGATAACTTATTTCTTATTTTTAAGAGAGTCTGCCATAGAGCATAATAAAAGCTTTGACATATCCATATCCCATTGAGTCTCATTTTTATTAACTATCCATAGTGTTCTGTCATTCAGATCAAATTCTTCAATAAAACAATAGTAAAGCATTCTTGGAAGTCTTTTTTCAAATCGTCCTTCATTCGTACGCAGAGTAAAATAAAGATAAGGAGAATCTGATTTTTTAAACTTCAAAGATAAAATCTGTTCCTCTCCATACAATTCAGCACCAGATTTCCATCCCCTCAATCGTTTTATCCTTCCTTTATTGGAAATAACATATTTACCCTTGAAACCGGGTAGTGACTTCCAGCATTCATCCGATAAGTCTCTTAAACTTAAATCGAAAACGGCTGGAGGACTTTTCTTATTAATCCGGGGTTTGCCTAGTTTTTCCCAAAGAGGATTATTGAATACTTCTTTGGAATTAAGTACCGTTCTTACCTTAGTAGCATACTGTTTATTTCTTTCAGTAAGGATTGTAGTAACAGACTGTAAGGTTAATTTCGAAATTTCTAAATCCCATTGTGGATCATTTCTGTTTACAATCACCAGATCTTTGTCTGTAAGATCAAATTTTTCGACAAAGCAATAATATAGCAATCGGGTAATAGCTATAGGATGATTTCGTCCCTTATAGCTTAATTTAGTATAAAAATAATACGATTTATTATCAGGCCTTAGTACAAAGAGCGATATGATATGCTCTTTCCAAAAAGTTTTGTTTCTATTCTCCGTCCAGCTGCTTAGCCGCTTTATTCTTCCTTTGTTGGAAATGGCAAAACATCCCTCAAGATCAGGAACTGGCTTCCACCTTTCACCAGGAAGATCCTTTAGTGATAAATTCATACAGGCCGGCGGATTGCTTTCCTCAATTAGCGGCTGCCCGAGTCTTTTCCATAGACTTGTATTGAGTATTTTTTCCGGCTTACTTTTAGTCTTCGGTATAAAGTCTTCTTTAGTAGGCATATATTCTTCTGAAAACCATAGAAACTGTCCTGCAGTAATCCTGTTCTTGTTGAGTACAGATAGAATGTGACGAGGAGAAATTCCAAGCACTTCACTTGCTGCATAAATATTTTTATAGCTTGCAACAAAGTCACCGTCAACCGTGTATTGATTTACTGTCTGCTGATAGTTGCCTTTCTTCCCTCTACCTTTATTAAGGGTTTTACTACGTAGTTTATTGAGGGTTAACTTTTCCAAATTACTAAAATGTACATTAAACCGATTATCATCTTTAAAAGATATAAGAAATGAACGATCATCCATATCAAATTTTTCAACAAAATGATAATATACCAAACGTGCTACTGATTTTCCATATACTTTTCCTTCACTAAAGAGACTACATCTCACATGATAAAAATGAGTTTTCAAATACTTGTTTAAATATCTCTCGAGCTGTGGTTTCTTAATACTCTCCAATATTTTTCGCTCTCCTCCGTTGGGAACAGGAACCCACCGTTCCAAACTTTTTAGCCTTCCATGATTAGAAATAGTATAATTTTCAAAGTCCTCTATCAGCTTCCACTCTTCACCCGGAAGATCTTCCAAGGAAAGGTTGGAAAGAACTTTGTTTATATATTCATCTCCTAATTCAGTAGGTAATTTCATAAGTCAAAAATTTGTTTTGTAAATTACTTGATGTAACCCAATCCCGAATTTAACCTGAAATTTTATAAAATCAAAAATAGCTCTCGTTTTATTTTTCAATTATTGTCTTATCAGGAACATATAAGGACAATAATTTCAGAATAAAAATCAATTTCAGTAATGAAAATACACTGGCAGAAAACTATTAAAAATAATATTTAAAAAAAAATAAAAAAAAGAATCCTTCCAAATAATTGATGAACAGCGCATTGAATACATAAACAGGCTACACCAATACATTTCATCAAAAAAATAACTCAAAAAACTTGCGTGGTATTACAAAATATTATACTTTTGCATCACTTTAAAACAACGAAGTAATAAACAAAAACATAAATGGTTTCTTAGCTCAGTTGGTAGAGCAATGGATTGAAAATCCATGTGTCCCTGGTTCGATTCCTGGAGAAACCACTTTAAAACCTCTAATTCAGTTTAGAGGTTTTTTTGTTTTTATTTATTCTGATTATGTTCTTCAAAAATTACATTGTCTGTTTTGACGGATCAAGCGCAAAAGTTGGGGACTAAGCAAAAAGTTTGGATAATCTGAATAGAA